>NZ_BCQU01000051.1:0-47662 GCF_001552235.1 Actinomadura rubrobrunea NBRC 15275
AGCACCGACGAGCTCCGCCAGAACTGGAACGAGGACAAGCGCTGGCTGCCGCAATGGGACGAGGAGAGACGGGAGCGGGCCTACGCGGGCTGGAAGAAGGCCGTGCAGCGCACCTTCGGCTGGATCGACGTGGAATAGCGGACGGCGGGGGAGGAAAGCGGTGACTCTCGCGCCACACCATTAACGCACGTCCTTGGTTTTCCCAGCAGACACAGTGATGATCTTGTCTGTGCCGTCCCGCCTGAAAGGAGCCCGCATGACCAGTCGTTTCGCCGGAGCCGCACAAGTCTTCGCCGCCGTCGGCGTCGCCCTCGCCGCCCTGAGCGGCGTCGCGCCCGCGTCGCACGCCCAGACCGCGTCGCCGCAGTCCCTCCCCGCCGACCGGACCGCGCCGGCCGCCGAGCGGGCGGCGCAGGTCGACTTCACCGGCATCGTCGCGCTCGACAACTGCTCGGGGTCCCTGGTGCGCGGGCCCCGCACCGCCGACACCGACGCCGCGCTGGTGCTCACCAACGGGCACTGCCTGGAGACGGGGATGCCGCAGGCCGGGGAGGTGCTCGTCGACCGGCCGTCCACGCGCACGTTCACCCTGCTCGACTCGTCCGGGCAGCGCACGCTGGGCACGCTGCGCGCCACGCGCATCGAATACGCGACCATGACGGACACCGACGTGGCGCTGTACCGGCTCGACACCAGCTACGCCCGGCTCGCCGAACGGTACGGGACCCGGGCGCTGAGGCTGTCGCCGTCGCGGCCGCGGGTCGGGACCGACATCCGCGTCGTCTCCGGCTACTGGCGGAGGATCTACTCCTGCAAGATCGACGGGATCGTCGACCGGCTCCGCGAGGCCCAGTGGACCTGGCGGGACTCGATCCGCTACACCTCCTCCTGCGACACGATCGGCGGCACGTCCGGCTCGCCGATCGTGGACGCCGCCACCGGCCGGGTCGTCGGGATCAACAACACCGGCAACGAGAACGGCGAGCGCTGCACGCTCAACAACCCCTGCGAGATCGTCGACGGCCGGGTGACGGTGCGTCCCGGAGCCGACTACGGCCAGCAGACCTACCAGCTGGCCCGCTGCCTCGGCCGCGGCAACGACGTCGTCCTGACCGCCAAGGGCTGCACGCTTCCCAGGCCGCCCGCCCGCTGACCGGGCCCGGCCGGCGTTTCCCCGGCGGCCCGGGGGAACGAACGCCCGCATGCGGGTGCTGCTGGTCGGCTGGCCCAGTTTCGTCCACGGCGAGGCCACGGCGGGGGACGTGCTGGCGCTCGAGGCGGTGCGGCGGCGGCTGACCGACGCCGGGCTGCCCTGCGACACCGCCTGGAGCCCGGTGTTCCGTCCAGGCGCGCTCACCCTCGAGCAGGCCCGGCCCGACGGCTACACCCACGTGGTGTTCGCATGCGGCCCGCTGCACGGCGAGCAGGTCGAAGGGCTGCACCGCCGGTACGCGCGGTGCCGCCGCGTCGCCGTCGGCGTCTCGGTGATCGACTACGCGGATCCGGCGGTCGCGGGGTTCCACGCGGTGATCCCCCGGGACGCGCCCGGCGCGCCCGCCCGATGCGACCTGGCCGCGTCCGTCGGAACTCCGCAGGTGCCCGTGGTCGGCGTGGTGTTGGCCGGGCGCCAGCGCGAGTACGGCCCGCGCGGTCGGCACCGACGCGTGCGGGAGGAGCTGACCGGGTGGCTGGCCGGACGCGAGTGCGCCCGGGTCCCCGTGGAGACCCGGCTGGACGCCCGCGACTGGCGGCTCGCCGCCACCGCCGCCGAACTGGAGAGCGTGCTGCGGCGGCTGGACCTGGTGGTCACCACCCGGATGCACGGGTTGGTGCTCGCGCTGAAGAATCAGGTGCCCGCGCTGGCCGTCGATCCCGTCGCGGGAGGCGCCAAGGTGACGGCACAGGCGCGCGCGTGGTCGTGGCCCGCCGTCGTCACCGTGCCCGAGCACGCTCCGGGGCCGGACCTGCTCGACCCCGCGGAACTGGAGCACTGGTGGCGCTGGTGCCTGTCGGAGGCGGGCACGGCACGGAACCGGGCGCGTCCCGAGCCGGTGCCGCTCACCGCCGACCTGATCGACGCATTGGACATGACGCGACACCGGTAGCGACGCTGCGCGGCTGGGAGGGCGCCGGACTCCTGGCCGGGGTCGTGCCCTCCGGCCTCGCGACGGCGGGTCCGCACCGGCCGCGCCGACGACGAGGGCTGCGGTTGACCGCCGTCGCCCTTGACGGCGACCCCGGCGCGAGGGGCGTTGACGTCCGCCCGCTGACTGCGGCGGCGCCGTCGGCCCGCCCGTCGAGCCGACCTCGAGCCGCTCTCCCCGCCGCCTCCGCAGGGGAGCTCACGCGCTGCGGGACGCGGGCAGTTCTCGCGTGAACCATTCGATCGTGCGGAGCAGGCCCTCCCTCACCGGCACGCGCGGCTCCCAGCCGAGAGTCTTGTACGCCAGCGTGGTGTCCGGCCGCCGGACCGCCGGATCGTCGGGGGGACGCTCGATGAACCGGATCCGCGACCGCGAGCCCGTCAGCTCGATGATCAGCCGGGCCAGCGCCAGCATCGAGGTCTCGTACGGGCTGCCGATGTTCATCGGCCCCGGGTGGTCCGACAGCGCCAGGGCGACGATGCCGCGCACGGTGTCGTCCACGTAGCAGATGGAGCGGGTCTGCGACCCGTCCCCGGTGACCGTCAGCGGCTCGCCGGTGAGCGCCTGCCGCAGGAACGTGGGGATGGCCCGGCCGTCGTCGGGCCGCATCCGCGGGCCGTAGGTGTTGAAGATCCGCACGATCGCGGTGTCCAGGCCGCGCGCGTGGCGGAACGCCGAGGTCAGCGCCTCGCCGAACCGCTTGGCCTCGTCGTACACGCTGCGCGGCCCCACCGGGTTGACGTTGCCCCAGTACGACTCCGGCTGCGGGTGCTCCAGCGGGTCCCCGTAGACCTCCGAGGTGGAGGCGAGCACGAACCGGGCCTGCTTGCGCTCGGCGAGCTCCAGCGCGTTGCGGGTGCCCCGGCTGCCGACCTCCAGGGTCTGCAGCGGCAGCCGCAGGTAGTCGGCGGGCGAGGCCGCCGACGCCAGGTGGAAGACGTAGCCGACCGGGCCGAGCACGTCGACCGGCTCGGTCAGGTCGCGTTTGAGGAACTGGAAGTCGCGCCGCGCGGTCAGGTGGGCGATGTTGCCGGCGGCGCCGGTCAGCAGGTTGTCAACGCAGACGACCGAGATGCCCCGGGCGAGCAGCGCCTCGCACAGGTGCGAGCCGAGAAAGCCCGCGCCCCCGGTCACGACGGCGCGCCGATGTCTCATCGTGTCCTCCTTCGCTGTCCAGCGCCGCGCGCGCCGCGTCGAGGACGTCGGCGGCGGAGATCTCCAGCAGTCCCGGATCGGGTTCGCGTCCGTGGGGGTCGCCGCGGCGGCCCGCCCACAGGACGCGGTGCGCGGCGCGGCCGGGCGGCGGCCCCCAGACGGCGGGCGGCGTCGGGCCGAACAGCAGCACCGACGGGGTCCGGTACGCGGTGGCCAGGTGTCCGATCCCGGTGTCGCCGCAGATCACCAGCCGGGCGTGCGCGACGAGCGCCGCGAGGTCCAGCGGGTCGGTGCGGCCGGACAGGTCGTCGCGCGGGTCCAGACCGGCCAGCGCGGTCACCCGCGCGGCCGCGGCGGTCTCGTCGGGGCCGCCGGTCACCACCACCCGTGCGCCGTCGGCGCGCAGCGCCGCGGCGACCCGGGCGAACCGCTCCGGCGGCCAGCGGCGGGCGGGGGAGCCGGCGCCCGGATGCACCACCACGGCGCCCGGAGCGCGCGCAGGCCGGTCGGGTCCGGTCGGTGGAGCGGACGTCGACGACCGGTCCGGCACGGGCAGGTCGAGGTCGTCGGGATCCGGGTCGAACCCGTAGGCCGCCAGCATCCGGCACCAGCGCGCGACCTCGTGCTCCTCGCCGCCGTGCGGCGGGTCGAACGGCGGCCCCGCGACGTCGGGGACCCGCGGATGCGCGAACGCCAGCAGCCGCCGCGGGCGCAGGGCGCGCAGCACGCGGTGGCTCCGGGGGCCGCGCCCGTGCAGGTTGACCGCCAGATCCAGCGGGCCCGTCGGCGGCAGCGGACGCAGCCCGCGCGCCGGCAGGACGTCGTCCACGGCGCCCGTCAGCCCGGCCAGCGGCGCCAGCGCGGCCGGGGCGGCCAGGGTGATCCGCCGTCCGGGGAGCGCGCGCCGCACCGCGCGCAGCGCCGGGACGGCGGTCAGCAGGTCGCCCAGGCCCAGCGCCCGCAGCACCAGCACGCGCGGCTCCGTCACGGCCACGACGGTTCCCGGGACGGGCACACCAGCAGTTCCCGCACCTCGCACCCGGGCGGCTGGGACAGCGCGAACATCACGGCGGCGGCCACGTCCTCCGGCCGGTTGAGCTGCGCGTCCGGGGGCGGCTTGTACTGCTCGTCGCGGCCGTCGAAGAACGCGGTGTCCATGCCGCCCGGCAGCAGCAGCGTCACCGCGACCTTGCCGGCCAGCTCCGCGGCCAGCGCCCGCGTGAACCCGACCACGCCGAACTTGGACGCGCAGTACGCGGTGGCGTCGCTGAGCGCCCGCAGCCCCAGCGTCGAGGCGACGGTGACGATCCGCCCGTCGTGCGCCGCCTTGAGATACGGCAGCGCGGCCCGGACGACGGCGGCGGTGCCCAGCAGGTTGACCTGGACGACCCGGTCCCAGTCCCGGGCGGGCACGTCGCACAGCTTGCCGCACGCGTCGGTGCCCGCCGCGGCGACGACCGCGTCGAGACCGCCGGCGCCGCGGGCCAGGCAGTGCACCGCGCGTTCGGCGGCGTGGCGGTCGGCCAGGTCGGCCAGGCAGTACTGCCACCCGGCGCCCTCCGGGCCGGGCGGGCGCCGGTCGATGACCAGCGGCCGGTGCCCTTCCTTGGCGACCCGTTCGGCGACCGCCGCGCCGAGACCCGATGCTCCGCCGGTGACCAGGATGTTCATGTCGGCATTCCCTTCGACGTGGATGGCGGCGTGGGCAGGCCGGAGGGCAGGTGCGACAGCAGGCGGGTGGTCGAGCGCCCCTCCAGGAACGGCAGCAGCACGACCTCGCCGCCGTAGCCGCGCACGGTGTCGGCCTCCGGCAGCGCGGCCCCGGCGTAGTCGGCGCCCTTCACCCAGATGTCGGGGCGGAGGCGCTCCAGCAGCCGCTCCGGGGTGTCCTCGTCGAACACCAGGGCCGCGTCGACGTCCGACAGCGCCTGCAGCACCCGCACCCGGTCGGCGGCGGTCGTCACCGGTCGGGAGGGGCCCTTGCGGCGCCGCACCGAGGCGTCGGAGTTGACGCACACGATCAGGCAGTCGCCGAGGCGGCGGGCCTGCTGCAGCAGGCTGACGTGCCCGGCGTGCAGCAGGTCGAAGCAGCCGCCGGTGGCCACGACGGTGCCGCCCGCGCGGCGGGTGCGCTCCACCACGTCCCAGGCGTCGGCGTCGCGTCCCGGGGCGACGCGCGGGGAGCCGGTCGCGGCCAGCTGCGCGGCGACGGCGGACGCGGCGCCCGCGCCGACGAACTCGGCGGCCCGGCGCACCCCCGCGGCGACCGCGTCGGTCAGGCGCCCGCCGTCGGCGAGCACCTGCGCCGCGCGCGCGGCGAAGCTGTCGCCCGCCCCGCACGCGTCGCCCCGGGCCGGTTCGGCCGGGGCGAGGAACGGGGCGGCCTGCGGGTCGGAACCGCCCTCCACCAGCAGCGCCCCGTCCGGGCCCAGGGTGACGGCCACGCCGCCCAGCCCCCAGGTCTCGGCGAGGAACCGGGCCCGCCGGGCCGCCGCCGACAGGCCCGTGCCGTCGACGTCCGCGCCGTGTTCGGCGGCGAGCCGCGCCGCCTCGTCCGAGTTGGGCGTGAGCAGCCGCGTGCCGGGCACCGGAGCCTCGCCGAGCGGATGCGGGTCCCACACGATCGGCACGCGTCCGCCCAGCTCCTCGAGCATGGCGCGGACGGCGGCGTGGCCGGTGACGCCGCGGCCGTAGTCGGACACCAGCACGGCGCCCGCGTCCGCGACGGCCCGCGCGACGCTCGGGCCGACCGGGCCGTCGACCGCCCGGCCCTCGCCGACGTCCAACCGCGCCACCGGCTGCCCGTCGGACTGGATGCGCATCTTGCACGGCGTGGCGCCGTGCAGCCGGAACGCCGCGACCTCCATGTGGGCGGCGAGCATCGCGCGCAGCCGGCGGCCGGGGTCGTCGTCGGCCAGCGCTGTGACGAGCACGACCTCCCGGCCGTCGGCGGCGGCCAGCAGCGCGGCCAGGCCCGCGCCGCCGGGACGCGGCCGCTCCTGCGGCTGCTCGATGACGGGCACGGGGGCGTCGGGGCACAGCCGCCTGCTGACGCCCATGATGTCGACGTCGAGCAGCGCGTCGCCGATGACGACCAGCGGTGCCGTCATGACGCTCCTCCCGGACGGGCGGCGGCCGGTGCGGACGCGCCGGTCATCCGGGGACCCCCAGGGTCTCGTCGACCACGCCGCACAGCAGGTGGATCGCGGCCAGGTGGATCTCCTGGACGGTCGCGGCGGACACCGCGTCGACGGTGACGGCGTCGTCGCAGGCCGCGGCCAGCGGGTTCGGCCCCGGGCCGGTGATCGCCCACGCGGTCAGCCCCAGCCGCCGCGCGTGTTCGGCGGCGGCGACCACGTTGGGGCTGCGGCCGCTGGTGGACAGGCAGATGAGCACGTCGCCGGGGCGGCCGTGCGCCTGCACCTGGCGGGCGAACACGTGGACCGCCCCGTAGTCGTTGCCGATCGCGGTGACCGCGGAGGTGTCGCCGTGCAGGGGGATCGCCGCGAACGGGCGCCGGTCGCCGGCGAACCTGCCGACCAGTTCGGCGGTCAGGTGCTGCGCCTCGGCGGCGCTGCCGCCGTTGCCGCAGGCCAGCAGCCGGCCGCCGGCGTCGAGCACGCGGGCGAGGCGGCGGCCCCACGCGACGATGGTCGGGGTGCGGCTGCGGAACCGCAGCGCCGCGTCGGCCAGCGCCTCCAGGCAGAGGTCCTGCCGCCTGGTCTCCCGGCGCACGGCGGGGGCGGTCATGCGAGCACCTCGCTGCGCGTCATGGCCCGCCGGTAGACCGTGAGGGTCTCCTGGGCGATGCGGTCCCAGGAGTAGCGGGAGCGGGCGCGGTCGCTGCCGGCGAATCCCATGGCGGCGCGGCGGGTCGGGTCGGCGAGCAGGGCGCGGATGACGCGGGCGGTCTGCTCGGGCGTGCGGGGCGCGACGTGGACGCCGGTGACGCCGTCGATGATGGTGTCCAGGTGGCCGCCGACGGCGGTGGCGACGACGGGCACGCCGCAGGCCATCGCCTCCAGCGGGACCATGCCGAACGGCTCGTACCAGGGCAGGGCCACCACCAGGTCCGCCGACCGCAGCAGCCGGGGCGCCTGCGCGCGGCCGACGCGGCCGAGGAAGCGGACCCGGTCGGCGACGCCGCACTCGGCGGCGACGGCGCGCAGCCGCCGCACCTCGGGGTCGCCGTCCAGGTCCTCGCGGCGCGGCCCGCCCGCCACCAGCAGCTCGGCGCCGGGCACGCGCGCGAGCGCGCGGATCGCGGTGTCCACGCCCTTGCGTTCCACCAGCCGCGACAGCGCCACCAGGCGCGGCCGCCTCCCCTTGGCGATGCGCGGCCCGTCCGGGCGGAACACCGCCAGGTCCACCCCGCACGGGACCACGGTGATGCGGTCGCGCGGCACCCCCATGCGCACCAGCTCCTCGGTCTCGTCCGCGCAGGTGGCGATGACGGCCTCGGCGGTATGCCCGAGCGCGCGCTCCAGCTGGGGGCGGCCGGGCGGGCTGGTGTCCTTCTCGCGCTGGTGGCGCCGCTTGACGGTGCCGAGCGCGTGGTAGGTCTGCACCATCGGGATGCGGCGGCGTCCGACGTTCTCGACGGCCTGCGCGGTGGCCAGGCCGCTCATCCAGAAGTGCGCGTGCGCCACGTCCGGCGGGTCCTCGGCCCAGCTCCGCTCCAGGTGCCGGCCGAAGTCCGGCATCAGCGGCAGCAGCTCGTCCTTGGGGATCGCCTCGGCGGGCCCGGCGGGCACGTGCTCGACGGTCACGCCGGGCGCCAGGCGGACCCGGTCGGGCGGGCGCGGGTCGTCGCGGCGGGTGTAGACGGTGACGTGGTGCCCCAGGGCGCCCAGCCGGGCCGCCAGGTCGGCGACGAAGACGTTCTGCCCGCCCGCGTCGGCGGTGCCCAGTCCGTTGCGGGCGGCCAAGGGGCTGGCGTGTTCGGAGACCAGGGCGATCTTCACGGGGTCACCTCCTGGAGCAGCCGTTCCCAGTCGCGCAGGAAGCGCGGCAGCCCGTAGCGGTCCGCGGCGGCCGCGCGGGCGTGCTCGCCGGCCTGCCGCGCGCGGGCCGGATCGCGGGCAAGGTCCCGGGCCGCGGCGGCGAGGACGTCGACGCGGGTCGACAGCACGCCCGCCTCCGGCGGCACCGCCTCCACCGCCTCGGTGGCGGCCAGGGCCACCACCGGCAGGCCGAGCATCATGGCCTCGATCAGCGCCAGGCCCAGCGACGTCCACCGGTAGGGGTGGACGTAGACGCGGCGCCGCGCCAGCTGGGCGTGCATCGCCCGCTGCGGCAGGTCCTCGAACGTCCACAGCGACTCGGGCGCGACGCCCAGCCGCCGCGGCGCGTCCGCGACGTTCATGCCGAACAGGTCGATCGGAACGGCCTCGGCGAGGCGCGGGAGCAGGTCCGTGCCCGCGACGCGGCCGCGGCGCAGCGGATCGTTGATGACGACCCCGGCGCGCGGGACGTCGCCCTGGTAGCGGTAGCCGGGATCGGCGATCCCGTGCTCGATGACCGTGGTGGGCGCCCTGCCGCAGTTCCAGAACAGCTGGTTGAAGTGCGTGACGTGGACGACGGGTATGTCGGACCGGTCGTGCAGGAAGTGCCGGCTGTTGGGCACGACCTCTTCCGGCAGACCCGCGTCGGCGGGGGTGCGCCGGGGGGTGTCGTGTTCGACGTACACGGCGGGCACGTCCCGCCCGGGACGGCGGCCCAGCCACTCCTCGGCCAGCCGCAGCTCGTGCGGGCGCTGGAGGACGACCACGTCGACGTGCTCGTCCCGCAGCCGGTCCCAGGGCACCTCGACGGCGCGGTCCGGCCAGGTGAAGGTCCTCGGGCGTCCCCTGCCGTCAGGTCCCCGGTCAGGGGTGACGGGCACGAGCGTGGTGTGCGCCCCCTGCACGAACGATGTCGCCCAGGAGCCGTGCACGTGCCAAAGGAGGACTCTCATCGGGGGGCCACCTCCATCAGGTGCTGGACGGCCGTCACGACGTGCCGTCCGGTGACGGAGGAGAGACACGGGTGCCCCGGGACGGGGCACACGCGTGCGCGGGTGTCCTTGCAAGGGGCGTTCTGGTTGCCCAGCAGCACGGTCGGCACGCCGTAGGGCGCCCACCGCGCGGCGGGCACCGTCGGGGCGAACAACGACACGACCGGGGTGTCGACGGCGGCGGCCAGGTGGGCGGGGCCGGTGTTCGCGACGACGGCGACGCGGGCGCCCGCCAGCACCGCCGCCAGCTCGGCCAGGGAGGTGCGGCCGCCGAGGTCGACGCCGACGTCGCCGGCGACGCGCGCCGTCATGTCCTTCTCCTCGCGGTGCCCGGTGACCACCACGCGGTGCCCGGCCGCCGCCAGCAGCCGCACGGCCTCGGCGCAGCGTTCCGCGGGCCAGGCCCGCGCCGGGACCGACGTCCCCGGATGCACGACGACGTGGCCGCGTTCGCCAGGGGGCGTCCCGGTGAGCCGGGAGACGTCCGGCAGCGGCTCGCGCACGCGCAGCCGCGTGCCGTCGGGGGAGGGGAACCCGGCCTCGGCGGCCAGGGCCAGCATCCGCTCGGTCTCCGGGATGTCGCCCCGACCCGGCCCGTCGAGCCGCAGCCGCAGGTCCAGCAGCGAGCCGGGGTAGTCCTCGCTGATGCCGCCGATCCACCCCACGCCCGCCAGGCGCAGCACCAGCGCCAGCGGCAGCGGCGACTGGTGGAACGAGGTGAAGATCAGCGCCCGGTCGAAGCCCCGGACCATCCGCGTCAGCCGGGCGATCTCGGCGGGGTCCACCGGCCCGGGGTCCGGGTCGATCCACGGCGCGCACCACTCCAGCACCCGGTCGACGCCGGGCAGCAGGTCCGCGGCCGCGCGTCCGCGCGGCCCGCACAGCAGCGCCACCTCGTCGGCGCGTGCGGCCACGGCCCGGACGGCGGGCCCGGCGAGCAGCACGTCGCCCAGGTTGTCCATGCGGGCCACCAGCACTCTCATCGCGGCCGCCCTTCCGCCAGGAGGGCCAGCGCCCGGTCGACGGCGGCGCGCAGGTCCGGCGCCACCTCGGGGGCGTCGCGGATCTCCTCCGGACGGGTGCGCGCGGTGGGCACCAGCACGCCGCGGGCGCCGGCGGCCTGCGCGGCGCGCATGTCGGCGCCGATGTCCCCGATCACCACGCAGCGGGACGGGGCGACGTCCAGCCGGCGCGCGGCCCGTTCGATCAGTCCGGGCCGCGGTTTGCGGCACGCGCAGCGGTCGTCCGGCCGGTGCGGGCAGATCTCCCACACGTCGACGGGGCCGAGCAGCTCCTCGATGCGTTCGTTCACGCGCCGCACGTCCGCGCGGGTGATGAGCCCGCGCGCCACGCCGGACTGGTTGGACACCACGCCGATGCGCACGCCGCGGCGGCGCAGCCGGTCCAGCGCCTCGCGCGCGCCCGGGACCGGCCGGACGCGCTCCGGGTCCCCGTTGTACGGCACGTCGCGCACGAGCGTGTCGTCGCGGTCGAACAGCACCGCGCGGTCGCCGCACCAGGGGCCGGCGCGCGCGTGCGCCAGCAGCCCGCGCAGCCGGTGCCAGACCGCCGCGGGCGGGATGACGGCGCTGGTGACGACCATGCGCGCCGTCTCGCCGGGCGTGCGCGGTCCGGGCAGGATGCGGGCGGCGGCGAATTCGGCCGTCAGCCCGGCCCAGGCGACGGCGGCGGGGAGCGCGACCCGCCGCCCGCCCGCCGCGTACGCGGCGGCCGCGAGCAGGCCGGAGGCGGTCGTCAGCAGGTGGCGGCGGAACCGTCCCGGCGTCTCGCCCGCGCGGCGCCGCCAGTCGCGGCCGTGCAGCCGCCGCATGAGCACGTCGTCGGCGTTGCCCGCCTGCGCCCTCACCGACGTCCAGAAGCCCGCGGGCCGCACCGGGTGCGTCACGGTGCGGGCGCCGCGCACCAGGCGGTGCCCGGCCGCCATGACCCGCAGCGCCAGGTCGGCGTCTTCGCGGTAGGCGCGGCGGAACCGCTCGTCGAACCCCCCGACCTCGGCCAGCACGCGCCGCCGGTACGCCATGTCGGCGGTGATCCACGACGCGTCGGCCAGCCCGGCGGTGCCGCGCTCCCAGTCGGTGGGGCGGCGGCCCTCCGGCGGCGGCACGGCGACCGCGCCCTGCGAGCCGCCGACGTCGCCGGGCTGGTCGGCGAGGTCGGCGGCGGCCTTGGCGGTCCAGTCGGGCGCGGGAACCACGTCGTCGTCCAGGAACGCCGCCCATTCGGTCGCGGCGGCGCGCCATCCGACGTTGCGGGCGGCGGCGGGGCCCCGGCCGCCGGACCGCAGCACCCTGAGGTCGCGTCCCGCCGCGGACGGCAGCGGCAGCGGCGCGCCCGGCCGCGCCCGGTCGTCCACGACGAGGATCTCGGCCGGGGCGCCGCCCGGGTCCGCGGCGGCGGCGTCCAGCAGCGCGTCCAGGAGGGTGCGCAGGCTCGCGCGTCCCACGGTCGGGATGACGACGGTGTAGTCCGCCCGCCTCATCGGGCGAACACCTCCCGGCGCCGCACCACGAACGGACCGATGGCCAGCAGGTCGATGGGCGCGGAGCCGAAGCACTCCAGGGCGTCGCGGGGGTCGTCCACTATCGGGCGCCCGGCGGTGTTGAGGCTGGTGTTGACGAGCACCGGCAGGCCGGTGCGGGCCCGGAACGCGTCCAGCAGGTCGGCCAGGAGCGGCTCGTCGGCGCGGGAGACCGTCTGGACGCGCGCCGTGCCGTCCACGTGCACCACGGCCGGGATGCGGTCGCGCCATCCGGGTCTGACCCGGTGCACGAACGTCATGTAGGGGCTGGGCAGCGGGCCTTCGAAGACGTCGGCCGCGTGCTCCGCCGAGACCATCGGCGCGACCGGCCGGAACTGCTCGCGGCCCTTGACGGCGTTGAGCCGCTCCACGTTGTCGGCGTAGCCGGGGTGCGCCAGCAGCGACCGGTGGCCGAGCGCCCGCGGCCCCCACTCGCCGCGGCCCTGGAACCACGCCGCGAGCTGGTCGCGGGCCAGCGCGTCGGCCACCGTCGCGACCAGGTCGTCGGGCCGCTGGTAGGGGATCCGGGCGGCGTCCAGCCAGGCGGCCAGCTCCGCCTCGTCCCACCGGCGGCCCAGGTCGGCGCCGGGCATCGGCTCGATCCGGTCCCCGGCGCGCCGCGCCACGTGCAGGGCGGCGCCGAGCGCGGTGCCCGCGTCTCCGGCGGCGGGCTGCACCCAGACCTCCTCGTACGGGCCGCTCTCGGCGAGCCGCGAGTTGGCCACGCAGTTCAGCGCGACGCCGCCGGCGAGGGCGAGCCGCCGGGACCCGGTGCGCCGGTGCAGCCATCCGGCCAGGTCGAGCAGGACCTCCTCCAGGCGGACCTGCACGCTCGCGGCCAGGTCGGCGTGGTCGTCGGTCCACTCCTCGCCGGGCCGGCGGGCCTTGACGAGCGCGCCCCAGTCGATGCGGTCGACGGCGAAGCCGCCGTCCCCGGTCGCGCGGACGTGCACGCGGACCTCGTCCAGGAAGCGCGGCCGGCCGTGGGCGGCGAGCGCCATCACCTTGTACTCGTCGCTGGAACGCAGGAACCCCAGGTGCTCGGTCAGCTCCTCGTACATCAGGCCGAGCGAGTGCGGCAGCCGCTGCGCGTACAGCGGGCTGAGGTTGCCGCCGCTGTAGGTGCCCGCCAGGTGCGAGTGGATCTCGCCGCGTCCGTCCAGCACCAGGACGTCGCCCTCGCCGGGGTCGGGCGCGGCGAGCGCGGCCGACGCGGCGTGCGCCACATGGTGCGGCACGAACCGCACGATGCCCGGGTCGAGCCCGGGCAGCGCGGCGGCGAGGAAGAACGGCGCGCGCTGCGCGTACAGGGTGCGCAGATGCTCCCACTGGGCGTCGTGCCCTTTCATCCCAGGCTCGACGAGCCGGGGGTCGTAGGAGTAGGCGACCGCGTCCAGGTCGCCCGGCTCCAGGCCCGCCGCCTGGAGGCACCAGCGTGCCGCCTTCTCCGGGGGTTCCCACGCGGAGAACGGGACGGGCCGCTTGCCGTGCTTGCGGCGGCTGAAACGCTCCTCTTCGGCTGCGGCGACGACCCTGCCGTCGATCACGAGCGCCGCCGACGGGTCATGGAAAACGGCGTTTATTCCGAGAACGCGCAATGCGGGACCTCCGAAACGGCTTTCCTCGGCCCTGTCGGCTCAGGGGCGGCCCTGGCCCGGCGGAGGACGCCTGCGTCGCAGAGACATCGATCCGAGGCGGTGCCGGGTTCCCGCACCGCCGCCCTGTCGGCACCGGCCTTCCAGGACCGGTGTCATCGCGCACGCAAATCACCAATAGGTGATTTCGGGCATATCCGGAACCGCGTGCCGCAAACAACGGCATCAGAACGTTTACGGTGCCCTAAGTCACTCTTGGCGGTCGGCGTCGGTCCCGTCCCATGGGTCCTCACCGCGCATTGCCGGACATGCGCACATGATTCGATTCGGGACGGGTACGCGGCGCGCATGCGCTGCACCGTCGTCGTGATCACCCGCGACCGGCGCGCGTCGCTGCTGCACACGCTGGGCCGCCTGGCCGACCTGCCGGAGCGGCCGCCGGTCATCGTGGTCGACAACGCCTCGCGGGACGGCACCGCCGAGGCCGTCGCCGTGCTGCATCCGGAGGCGACCCTGCTGCGTCCCCGCGCCAACCTCGGCGCGGTGGCGCGCAACGTCGCCGTCGACCACGTGCGCACCCCGTACGTGGCGTTCTGCGACGACGACACCTGGTGGGACCCTGGCGCCCTGACCCGGGCCGTCGCGCTGCTGGACGCCCATCCGCGGCTCGCCGTCGTCACCGGGCGCATCCTGGTGGAGCCGGACGGCCGCGAGGACCCCATCGTGCGGGAGCTGCGCGAGTCGCCGCTGCCGCGCCCCCCGGGGCTGCCCGGCCCCGCGCTCGGCTCGTTCCTGGCCGGGGCGTCCGTGCTGCGCGTCGACGCGTTCCGCGAGGCCGGAGGCTTCTCGCCCCGCCTGTGGCTCGGCGGGGAGGAGGAACTGCTCAGCGCCGATCTGCTGAGCCGCGGCCTCCACCTGTGCTACGCCGAGGACGTGGTCGTCCACCACGCGCCGTCGCGGCTGCGCGACCCGCACCTGCGCCGCCGCCACGGCATCCGCAACACGCTCTGGTGCACCTGGTTGCGCCGTCCGCTCCTCAGCGCCCTGCGCCGCACCCGGGCGCTGCTGATCGAGCTGCCGCGCGACCGCGTCACCGCGCTCGCGCTGGCGGAGGCCGCCGCCGGGCTGCCCTGGGTGGTCCGCGAACGGCGCCCCGTGCCGCCGGAGGTCGAGACGCGCCTGCGCGCCCTCGACGAGCCGCAGCGGCGGTCCCGGGCGCGCAAGTACGTGAGCTGACGGACGGGACGCGCCGACGGAGGGCCGCATGTCCGACGTGACGATCGTGGTGGCGACCCGCGACCGCGCCGCCGAGCTGCGCCGCAGCCTCGCCCGGCACGGCGCCCCGGTGATCGTCGTCGACAACGCCTCCCGCGACGACACGCCCGCCGCGGCGCGGGAGGCGGGCGCGCGCCTCATCCGCCTGCCGCGCAATCTGGGCGCCGCGGCCCGCAATGCGGGCGTCCGCGAGGCGGCCACCCGCTACGTCGCGTTCGCCGACGACGACTCCTGGTGGGCCCCGGGCTCGCTGGAGCGCGCGGCCGCCGTCCTCGACGCCCACCCCCGCACGGCCCTGCTCGCCGCCCGCGTCCTGGTGGGGGAGGACGCCCGCCTGGAGCCGGTGTCGCAGGCCATGGCCCGCTCCCCGCTGGGGCGCCCCGACGGCCTGCCCGGCCCCGCCATCATGGGCTTCCTGGCCTGCTCGGCCGTCGTGCGGCGCGAGGCGTTCCTCGACGCCGGCGGCTTCTCGGAGCTGCTGCACTTCGGCGGCGAGGAGGAGCTGCTCGCCCTCGACCTGGCCGCCGCCGGCTGGGGCATGGCGTATCTGCCCGAACTGGTCGTCCACCACCATCCGTCGCCCCGCGGCCGCGACCCGGCGGCAAGACGCCGCCGCGAGGTGCGCAACCGGCTGCTCACCGCCTGGCTGCGCCGCCCGCTGCCCGTGCTGCTGCGCACCGCCGCAGGCGCGCTGACCAGCGCCCACGGGCGGCGCGGCGTCGCCGACGCCGTCCGCGCCCTGCCCGCCGTGGCGCGTTCCCGCCGCCCCGTTCCGCGCCGGGTCGAGGCCGCCCGCGCCCTCCTGGGGGACTACTGACACCGCGACCGCCTGACCGCCCGGCGCGACGCACCGCGGATCCGTGCCGAGGTCGCCGGCCCCGGCCGCGCGCGGGCGGACGCCGCCGTCCGGGCGCCCGGACGCCCGGTCGCCGCTGCGCCCCGGCACCGCCCCGCGTTTCACGCCGGTGGGCGGGGTAGGGCGCGACCAGGGACGACAGTGCAGGAGGCACCGATGAAGGCCATCACCTGGCGCGGACGGCGCGACGTGCGCGTGGAGACCGTACCCGATCCGGTGATCAAGGAGCCGACCGACGCGGTGGTGCGGATCACCAGCACCGCGATCTGCGGATCGGACCTGCACCTGTACGAGGTGCTGGGGCCGTTCATGACCGAGGGCGACATCATGGGCCACGAGCCGATCGGCGTCGTGGAGGAGGTCGGCGCCGACGTCGACCACGTGCGCCCCGGAGACCGGGTGGTGATCCCGTTCTGCATCTCCTGCGGCCACTGCGCCATGTGCGCCATGAAGCTGTACGCCCAGTGCGAGACCACGCAGGTGCGCGAGTACGGCACCGGCGCGGCGATGTTCGGCTACACCAGGCTCTACGGGCAGGTGCCGGGGGCGCAGGCCGAGTACCTGCGGGTGCCGCAGGCCCAGTTCGGGCCGATCAAGGTGCCCGAGGGGCCGCCGGACGAGCGGTTCCTGTACCTGTCGGACGTGCTGCCCACCGCCTGGCAGGCGGTGGCGTTCGCCGACATCCCCGAGGGCGGCAGCGTCACCGTGCTGGGCCTCGGCCCGATCGGGCAGATGTGCGGGCGCATCGCCCGCCACCTCGGCCGCCGCGTCATCGGCGTGGACCTGGTGCCCGAGCGCCTGGCCATGGCCCGCCGACACGGCGTCGAGGTGGTCGACGCGGGGCCGCCGCACACGCCGCACGACGTGGTGGAGATGATCCGGGACAAGACCCAGGGCCGCGGCACCGACTCGGTGATCGAGGCGGTCGGCATGGAGGCCCACGGGTCGCCCGTCGCCAAGATAGCCCACACGCTCACCGGGTGGATGCCGGACCGGGCCGCCGCGCCGCTGATGACCCGGGTGGGCCTGGACCGGCTGGCGGCGCTGCACCAGGCCGTCGAGATCGTCCGGCGCGGCGGCACCGTCTCCGTCGTCGGCGTGTACGGCGGCATGACCGACCCGATGCCCATGCTGCAGATGTTCGACAAGGGCCTCACGCTGCGGATGGGCCAGGCCCACGTCAAGCGGTGGATCGACGACCTGATGCCGCTGGTGACCGACGAGAGCGACCCGCTCGGCGTCATGGACCTGGCCACCCACCATCTGCCGCTGGAGGAGGCGCGCACGGGTTACGAGATCTTCCAGAAGAAGCTGGACGGGGCCGTCAAGGTCGTCCTCCACCCGTGACCCCGCCCCGACCGCTCGCGGCGGCTCACGCGGCGGGCCGCCGCGCGGCGCGGCGGCGCAGCAGCGCCAGCGCCGAGCCCGCCCCGAGCAGCGCGGTCGCGGCCAGCGCCCAGCCGGTGCCGTACTCGGCCTGCCGGGTGGAGTGCTCGTGCTCGGCGAGGGTGAGGAACAGCGTGCCCACCGTGGCGACGCCGACGACCTGGCCGAGCTGCATGACCGTCAGCAGCAGGCCGCTGCCGTCGGCGGCGTCCTCGGTCGGCACGCCCTCGAGCGTCGCCGTCATCACGATCGGCAGCACGCCGAGGCCGAGCCCGATGACCACGGTCAGCGCCTCGTACCGCGCGCCGCCGCCGGCGAGCGGCCCGAGGAACAGGTAGCCGAGCGCGGCCAGCGCGAAACCGGCGGGGATCAGCGGCCGGTGCCAGCGGGCGGGCAGCCGCTGCCACGTCAGCCCGACCAGGGCGAACGCGGCCACGCCCGGCACGAACGCCAGTCCCGACCCCATCGGGCCGAGCGCGAGGTCGCCCTGCAGGTGCAGGGTCGTGGTGAACAGGAACGCGCCCCACGAGCCGGGCGCCAGCAGGACGGTCAGCATGCCCGGGAGCAGCCCCGGCGCCCGCAGCACCCGCCCGGAGATCAGCGGGCGTCCGCCGCGCCGCGCCACCCGCCGCTCGACCGCCGCGAAAGCGGCGAACAGCGCCGCGCCGCCCGCCAGCGCGGCCCAGCCCCACGCCGGCCAGCCCAGTTCGTGCCCGAGGATCAACGGGACGACGAGCAGCAGCACCGCCGGCGCCAGCACGGCCAGGCCGGCCGGGTCCAGACCGCCGCCGCGCCGCTCCCCGTCGGCGGGCAGCACGCGCGGCCCGGAGGCCAGCAGCGCCAGCCCGACCGGCGCGTTCACCAGGAACACCCAGCGCCACCCCCACCCGAACAGGTCGGCGCTGACCAGCAGGCCGCCCGCGACCTGCCCGGCGACCACGCCGCCCGCGATCACCGCCGAGTAGAAGCCGAGGGCGCGGGCCCGCGCCGGTCCGGTGAAGCTCCGCTGGATGATGCTCATCACCTGCGGGGTGAGCAGCGCCGCGGCCGCGCCCTGGGCGAACCGGAACGGCACCAGCCAGCCGGTCGACGGCGCCAGCCCGCACGCCAGCGACGCCGCCGAGAACGCCGCCACGCCCAGCAGGAACATGCGCCGGTGCCCGGCCAGGTCGCCCAGCCGCGCCCCCGTGATCAGCGTGACCGCGTACGCGATGACGTACCCCGCCGCCACGAGCTGCAGGCCGGCCCCGGACGCGCCCAAGTCGGCCCGCAGGGTGGGCAGGGCCACGTTGACGATGTTGACGTCCAGGATGGCCATGAACTGCCCGAGCAGCAGCAGCGCCAACGCCGAGCCGCCGGCACCGCCCTGTTCGGCCCTCTTCCGGAAGGTCCCCGGCCCGGGAGCGACCCCGGACAGATGAGTCGTTTGCGTCATGGGCATCAGCGTGCTGGCGAGCCGATACCAGTAACGAGAGCCGCCTGATACTGGTATTGGCGCTACCTGGCACGCGCGGCGGGCGCCGGGCAGGCTGGAAACGTGACGATGACACAGATGAGGACGTCCCCCGACCAGGGCGGTCGCGCCCCTGGGCGCGGCGCGCGACGCACGGAGCTCGCCGCGTTCCTGCGCTCCCGCCGCGAGCGCATCGGGCCCGAGGACGTGGGCCTGCCGCCCGGGCCGCGTCGCCGCACCCCAGGGCTGCGGCGCGAGGAGGTCGCCCAGCTCGCGGGCGTCGGGGTCACCTGGTACACGTGGCTGGAACAGGGGCGTCCCATCAACGCCAGCCCGCAGGTGCTGGACGCGGTGGCGCGCACGCTGCGGCTCGACCCCGCCGAACGCGAGCATCTGTACGCGCTGGCCGGGATGCCGCCTCCCGTTCCCGCCGACCTCGCGGGAGGGCTGCCCGAGGACATCCCCGCGATCCTGGACCGCCTGGCCCCGATGCCCGCCGCGGTGATCTCCGCGCGGGGGGACATCGTCGCCTGCAACCGGGCCTACGCGGCGGTCATGTGGTGCCTGGAGCGGATCCCGCCGAGCGAGCGCAACACCATGTGGCTGCTGTTCACGCTGCCGGGGTGCTGCAACCCCGTCGTCAACTTCACCGAGCAGGCCCACGAGGTCGTCGCGGTCTTCCGCTACCGCTACAGCCGGCACATGGGCGACCCGGGCTGGAAGGAACTGGTGCGGCGGCTGTGCGCGGCCAGCCCCGAGTTCGCGCGGCTGTGGGCCACGCAGGACGTGGCCCCGCCGCGCCCCTGCGACAAGGTGTTCCGGCACCCGGCGGTCGGAGAGATCGCCATGCGCTCCACGAGCCTCGACGTGACGACGGCGCCCGAGCTGCGGATGGTCGTCTACAACCCGCTCGACCGGGAGTCCGCCGACCGGATCGCCCGTCTGCTGGACCGTTCGGAGGAGGCGGCGGCCGCGCTGCCCGACCACCGGCACTGAGCAAGTCCGCATTCCTCCCTTTCGTCCGGGTAGGCAGGGACGGTCCGTGCCTGTGCCGACGCCCGGAGGGAGAGCTATGCGCGAGGACATGGACCTGGAGCGGGTGCGCGAGCTGGGCCAGCAGCTGAGGGTGGACGCGGTGCGGGCGGCCGACGCGGCGGGGTCGGGCCACCCCACCTCGTCGATGTCGGCGGCCGACCTGATGGCGGTGCTGCTGGCGCGGCACCTGCGGTACGACTTCGACGCGCCGTCCAATCCCTGCAACGACCAGTTCATCTTCTCCAAGGGGCACGCGTCGCCGCTGCTGTACGCGATGTTCGCGGCCGCCGACGCGGTGCCGGACGAGGAGCTGCTCAGGTTCCGCAGGCTCGGCGGCAGGCTGGAGGGCCACCCCACCCCCCGGCTGCCGTGGGTGAGGCTGGCCACCGGCTCGCTCGGCCAGGGCCTGCCGTACGGGGTGGGGGCGGCGCTGGCCGCCAAGCGGCTCGACCATGTCCCCTCCCGGGTGTGGGTGCTGTGCGGCGACAGCGAGATGGCCGAGGGCTCGGTGTGGGAGGCGGCCGAGCACGCCTCCCACGAGAAGCTGGACAATCTGACCGCCGTCATCGACGTGAACCGGCTGGGCCAGCGCGGACCCACCCGGCACGAGTGGGACACCGGCGCCTACGCCCGGCGGCTGCGGGCGTTCGGCTGGCACACCGTCGAGATCGACGGCCATGACGTCGCCGCGATCGACGCCGCGTACGTGGAGGCCGCGCGCACCACCGGCCGACCCACCGCCGTCATCGCCCGGACGCTGAAGGGCAAGGGCGTGAGCGCCGTCGAGGACCGCGAGGGCCTCCACGGCAAGCCGCTCCCGGACGCCGAGGACGCCATCGTCGAACTGGGCGGCCGCCGCCACATCCGCGTCGAGCCGCGCCACCCCGAGTGCGTCCGGTCGGCGCGGCCTCTGGATCACGCGCCGGTCGAACTGCCCCGGTTCGACGTGGGCGACGAGGTCGCCACCCGCGACGCCTACGGGCAGGCGCTCAGCGCCCTGGGCACCGCGCGGGGCGACGTGGTCGCCCTGGACGGCGAGGTCAGCGACTCCACCCGGTCGGAGTTCTTCGCCAAGGCGCATCCGGAGCGCTTCTTCGAGTGCTACATCGCCGAGCAGCAGATGGTGGCGGCCGCCGTGGGCATGCAGACGCGCGGCTGGGTGCCGTTCGCCTCGACCTTCGCCGCGTTCCTCACCCGCGCCTACGACTTCGTGCGCATGGCCGCCGTGAGCCGCGCCAATATCAACCTGGTGGGCTCGCACGCGGGCGTCGCCATCGGGCAGGACGGGCCGTCGCAGATGGGGCTGGAGGATCTGGCGGCGTTCCGGGCCGTGCACCGCAGCACCGTCCTGTACCCGTGCGACGCCAACCAGACCGCGCGGCTCGTCGCGGCCATGGCCGACGCCGCGGGCATCCGCTACCTGCGCACCACGCGCGGCGCCACCCCGGTGATCTACCCGCCGGACGAGGAGTTCCCGATCGGCGGCAGCAAGGTGCTGCGGTCCTCCGCCGACGACCGCGTCGCCATCGTGGCCGCCGGGGTGACGGTGCACGAGGCCCTCGCGGCCGCCGACCGCCTGGCCGCCGACGGGATCGCGGCGCGGGTGATCGACCTGTACTCGGTCAAGCCGGTGGACGCCGTCACCCTGCGCGCCGCCGCCGAGCGGACCGGCCGCCTGATCACCGTCGAGGACCACTGGCCGGAGGGCGGGATCGGCGACGCGGTGGCCGCGGCGTTCGCCGACGGCGGTCCCGTGCCGCGCCTGGTGCGGCTCGCGGTGCGGACCATGCCCGCGTCCGCCGCCCCCGCCGAGCAGCTGCGCGTCGCCGGCATCGACGCCGACGCGATCGTCGCCGCCGCGCGGGACCTGGTGGCCTGAGCCGCGCCGCGTCGGGCCGCCCCGCGGACCGGGCGCGGGCGTCACGGCGCGGGCGTCAGGTGCGGGCGCGGCGCGCGATGGCCACCAGGTCGATCGCCGCGATCACCGCGACGGCGGCGCAGATCGCGGCGGCGACCCACGGGCCGGGATCGCGCCCGCGGGCGCCCGACAGGGCGAACAGCACCGCGGCGGCGGCTCCCGCGACCAGCGCGACGCCGGACAGGACGGCGCGCAGCCGCAGCGGGCTGCGCGCCGTCGAGGGCTCATCGCCCGGCGGCTGCCGGTGCGGAGGGCGCGGGTCGTCCATGGTCCACCGCCTGCAGGTCTACCGTCCGTAGGTCCCCACGAGGGCGCCGGAGGCCACGGTCTTCCCCTCGACCGCCGTGCGGAAGTCGTCGGCGGTGAACCCGTCCTTGAGACCGGTCGCCCCCGACAGCCCGTACAACCGGAAGACGTAACGGTGCGGATCATCGCCCACGGGAGGGTGCGGGCCGCCGTAGCCCCGGAAGCCGAAGTCGTTGCGTCCCACGGCCGCCCCCTCAGGGACGCCGCCCGCCTCCACGCCGCCGGCGTCCGGGTCGATGCCCGCCAGCAGCCAGTGGACGAACGTACCGGCGGGCGCGTCCGGGTCCTCGCAGATCAGCGCGAGCTCGGCCACTGCGCCGGGAGGGGGCGACCAGACCAGCGGCGGCGACACGTCGCCTTGGGCGTGCGCGTACTCCGCCGGGATCGGGGTGTGATCGCTGAAGGCGGGGCTGCGCAGTGTGATGTAGTCCATATCGGGCTCCTGCCCGTTCCGTCCGGTCCGATTCCGCCGGATCGGCGTCGCCGGTCGAGGCGCGGCCCGGCGTTTCGGAGGACGTCGGAACCCGCGGCGGCGGCCCGACGACTCCGCCTGCGGCCGGTCGCGGCCCGCCGATGTCCGCCGTGGCGTTCGATAGACCGAACGGACGGTACGCTGGGCCCGGTTCCGGGCGAGGATCGGGTCGGGCGAGGACCGGGTCGGGCGAGGAAAGGGTGAGGTGAGACGCGCGTGGGCGGTCCGGGGGAGTCGGTACGGGACGTGCTGGCGGCCAACCTGCGGCGCGCCCGGATCGAGCGGGGGCTGTCGCTGTCGGAGCTGTCGCGCCGCTCGAAGATCGGCAAGGCCACGCTGTCGCAGCTGGAGGCGGGCGCGGGCAACCCCACGATCGAGACGGTGTTCAGCCTGTCGCGGGCGCTGGAGGTGCCCATCTCCGACCTGCTGGACCGCCAGCTGCCGTTCGGTCCGACCGTGGTGCGCGGCGCCGAGGTGGAGGTGCTGCGCGGGGCCGCCGTCGACCTGCGGCCGCTGCACGGCATCGAGGTCGACGGCGCGATCGTCGAGGTCTACGACCAGCGGGTGCGGCCGGGCGCGCGGCAGGACTCGCTCGGCCACGTCGGGATCGAGCACACCGTCGTCCAGGCGGGGCGGCTCGGCGTCCGGGTCGGCGACCAGGAGGTCGAGCTAGGGCCCGGCGACTACATCGGGTTCGACGCCCTGCGCCCGCACGGCTACGTCGCGCTGGACGGTCCGGTGCGGTCGGTGCTCCTCCTGCAGTACGGCTCCGACCAGCGGCTCCGCCACGCCGACCCGCACGCGCCCGGCCCGGGCGGCAACGGCTGAACGGGGCGTTGACAGCGCCCGAACGACGGGCTTAGCCTCAGCAGCGTTCGATTTACCGAACGGCCGGGAGGGTGCGATGCGGGGACCGCGGGTCGCGGTGCTGGGCGCCGGGATCGTCGGCGCGGCGTGCGCCCGCGAGCTGGCCCGCGCCGGGCTTCCGGTGACCGTCCTGGAGCGGGGCGGCCCCGCCGCGGCGACCACCGCGCACGGCGAGGGCAACGTGCTCGTCTCCGACAAGGGCCCGGGCCCCGAGCTGGCCCTGGCGCGGCTGTCGCTGGCGCTGTGGCCGCGGATCCTGGACGAGATCGCCGAGCGGCGTCCCGAGACGGCGCGGGCCGTCGAGTGGGACCCCAAGGGCGGCATCGTCGTGGCCGCCACCGACGAAGGCGCCCGCGAGCTGGAGCGCTTCGCCGCCGGGCAGCGCGCCGCGGGCGTCACCGCCGAGCCGCTGGACGCGTCCGGCCTGGCCGACGCCGAACCCCATCTCACCCGCGACGTCGCCGCCGCCGTCCACTACCCCCAGGACGCCCAGGTGCAGCCCGCCGCCGCGGCCGCCGCCCTGCTCGCCGACGCCCTCGACGCGGGCGCCGAGCTGCGGACGCGCTGCGAGGTGCTCGGCCCCGTCACCAGGAGCGGCCGCCTGGCCGCCGTCCGCACCTCGCAGGGCACGGTGGAGGCCGACGCCTTCGTCAACGCGGCGGGTCCCTGGTCGGGCGGCCTGGCGGCGCGGCTGGGCGCCCCCGTGGACGTGCGGCCGCGGCGCGGCGAGGTCCTGGTGACCGCGCCGCTGCCGCCGACCGTCTTCCACAAGGTCTACGACGCCGACTACGTCGGCGCGGTCGGCAGCGACGCCGAGGACCTGCGGGCGTCGGCGGTCGTGGAGGCCACCCGCGCCGGGACGGTGCTGATCGGCTCGTCGCGGCGCCGCGTCGGCTTCGACGACCGGCTGCGCCCCGAGGTGCTGTCGGTGATCGCCGCCAAGGCGCTGCGGCTGTTCCCGTGCCTGGACGGCGTGCCGGTGATGCGCGCCTACGGCGGCTTCCGCCCGTACGTGCCCGACCATCTGCCGATCATCGGCCCGGACCCGCGGCTGCCCGGCCTGTGGCACGCCACCGGCCACGAGGGCGCGGGCATCGGCCTGGCCCCCGGCACCGCCCGCCTGCTGGCCGATCTGCTGCTGGGCCGCACCCCGCCGCTGGACCCGGCCCCGTTCCGCGCCGACCGCCCGGCCGCCCTGGGCGACCCGTCGCCGACAGGAGGTGCCGCATGAGCCCCAGACTCGTCCCCGCCGAGGACGACCCGATCGGCCGCCGCCGCGCCGCGCCGCTGCGCATCACCGTGGACGGCGAGCCTCTCACCGGCGTGGCGGGCCAGACGATCGCGGGAGTGCTGCTGGCCGCCGGGCGCCGCGCGTGGCGCCGCGGCCCGTCCGGCGCGCCGCGCGGGGTGTTCTGCGGCATCGGCGTGTGCTTCGACTGCGTGGTGACGGTGAACGGCGAACGCGACGTGCGCGCCTGTCGCCGCCGTGCCCGCGACGGCGACGTCGTCGCCACCCAGTCCCGGGAGGCGGGCCGATGAGCGCGGACGCGCGACGGCACGTCGTCGTGGTCGGGGCCGGGCCGGCGGGGCTGGCGGCCGCGTCCGCCGCGCTGCGGGCCGGGGCTCGGGTCACGCTCCTCGACGCGGCGGAACGCCCCGGCGGCCAGTACCACCGGACGCCGCCCGAGGAGTTCGCCGCGGCGCACCCCGAGCGGCTGCACCGCGGATGGCGGACCTTCGACCGCGTGCGGCGGCATGTCCTGACGCATCCGCGCTGCGCCTGGTGGCCGGAGAGCGCCGTATGGGCGCTGGAACGACCCGATCCCGGCGAGGAGCGCCCCCCGCGCGTGCACGTCGTGCGCGGACCGGCCGACGGCGCCGGACGCCGCCGCCACGTCCTGGACCCGGACGCGCTCGTCCTCGCGCCCGGCGCCCACGACCGCGTGCTGCCGTTCCCCGGCTGGGACCTGCCGGGCGTGTACACCGCCGGAGCCGCGCAGGCGCTGGCCAAGGGCGAACGCCTCGTCGTCGGCGACCAGGTCGTGATCGCCGGTTCCGGACCGTTCCTCCTTCCGGTGGCGGAGTCCCTCCTGGAGGCCGGGTCGCGCGTCGTGGAGGTACTGGAGGCCAACCCGGCGGGCACCGTGCTCCGCGGCTGGGGACGCCGCCCCTGGGAGCTCGCCTCGTACACGGGCAAGCTCGCCGAACTGGCCGAGTACGCCGCGCTGCTGGCGCGGCACCGCGTCCCCTACCGCTGCGGCCGCGCGGTCGTCGAGGCGCGCGGCGACGGCCGGGTGGAAGAGGTCGTCACCGCCCGGCTGCGTCCCGACTGGTCGGTCGTGCCCGGCAGCGAACGCACCGTCCCCGTCGACGCCGTGTGCGTCTCGCACGGCTTCACGCCCCAGCTGGAACTGCCCGTCGCGGCGGGCTGCGCGCTGCGCCGTCCCGACCCCGCCTCCCCGGCCGAGGCGTTCGTCGAGGTCGACGGCGACCAGCGCACCACCAGCCCCGGCGTCTACGCCGCGGGCGAGATCACCGGGATCGCCGGCGCCCCCGCGGCCCGCACCGAAGGGCTCATCGCCGGATGGGCCGCCGGGGGAGGGGCGCCCGACGCGCCGGAACTGGTCCCGCTGCGCCGCCGCCGCGACCGGGACCGCGCGTTCGCCGAACGCCTCGCCGCCGCGCACCCCGTCGGCGCCGCCTGGCACGGATGGCTGCGCCCCGACACCGTGGTCTGCCGCTGCGAGGGGACCGCCTACGGCGCGCTGCGCCGGGCGGCCGGCGAGCCCGCCGGATCGTCCGCCCGCGCCGTCAAACTGACCACCCGCGCCGGCCTCGGCCCCTGCCAGGCCCGCGTCTGCGGCCCGACGGTCGCGCGGCTCCTCGCCGCGGGCGGAACGCCCGAGGCGGCCGCGGCCGAAGGGCTGCCCTCCGCCACCCCGCACCACCGGCCGCTCGCCCAGCCCGTCCGGCTCGGCGAGCTGGCCCGCCGCCCCCACACCGAGCAGGAAAGAGAGCACTGAATGAGCACCGGCACCAAGGTCGACGGACTCGGCGGCGTGATCGTCGCGACCGCGCTGCCCTACCGGGAGGACGCGTCCGCGCCCGCCGGACTGGCGGTCGACTACGACCGGTACGCCGAGCACTGCCGCTGGCTGGTCGACAACGGCTGCCGCGGCGTGGGCCCCAACGGCTCGCTGGGCGAGTACTCCTCGCTCACCGACGACGAGCGCCGCCGCGTCGCCCGCACCGCCGTGGAGGCCGTCGGCGGCGACGGCGTGGTGGTCGTCGGCGTGCACGGCCCCGGCTCCCACCAGGCCAGGCACTGGGCCGAGCTGGCCGCCGAGGACGGCGCCGACGGCGTGCTGTGCCTGCCGCCCACCATGTACCGGGCGAACCGCGGCGAGGTCATCGCCCACTTCGAAGCCGTCGCGTCCGTCGGCCTGCCCGTGATGGTCTACAACAACCCGATCGACACCAAGGTCGACCTGACCCCCGACCTGCTCGCCGAGATCGCGCAGATCGACAACGTCGTCGCGGTCAAGGAGTTCTCCGGGGACGTGCGGCGCGTCCTGGAGATCCGCGAGAAGGCCCCCGGCCTGGAGGTGGTCGCCGGCGCCGACGACTGCACCCTGGAGGCGCTGCTGATGGGCGCCACGGGCTGGTTCGCCGGGTTCCCCAACGTGTTCCCCGCCGAGTCGGCCGAGCTGTTCGCGCTCGCGACGGAGGGCAGGCTGCGGGAGGCGCGGGCGCTGTACGAGCCGCTGGTCGCGGCGTTCCGCTGGGACTCGCGCACCGAGTTCGTCCAGGCCATCAAGCTCGGCATGGACATGGTCGGCAGGTACGGCGGCCCCTGCCGCCCGCCGCGCGGCCCGCTCACCGACGAGCACCGCGCCCAGGCCGCCGCCGACATGGAACGGGCGATCACGGCCCTGCGGGAGAGGAGGTCCGCCGCATGAGGTCGGTGCGCAGCATCGCCGCCGTCGACTCGCACACCGAGGGGATGCCCACGCGCGTCGTCACCGGCGGCGTGGCGCCCATCCCCGGCGCCACCATGGCCGAACGCCGCCGCCACGCCATCGAGCACCTCGACGGGCTGCGCCGCTTCCTGATGGACGAGCCGCGCGGCCACTCGGCGATGAGCGGCGCGATCCTGCAGCCGCCCACCCGCCCCGACGCCGACTGGGGCGTGCTCTACATCGAGGTCAGCGGGTTCCTGCCGATGTGCGGCCACGGCACCATCGGGGTGGCGACCGTGCTCGTGGAGACCGGCATGGTCGAGGTGACCGAGCCGGAGACGATCGTGCGGCTCGACACCCCCGCCGGGCTGGTCGAGGCCCGCGTGGCGGTGCGCGACGGCGCGGCCGAGCGGGTCACCCTGCGCAACGTGCCCGCGTTCGCCCTCGAGCGGGACGCCGTCGTCGACGTCCCGGGGCTCGGCGAGGTCCGCTACGACATGGCCTACGGCGGCAACTTCTACGCGATCACCGAGCTGGAGCCGCTCGGCCTGCCGTTCGACCGGTCCCGCAAGGACGAGATCCTGCGCGCCGGGCTGGCGATCATGTCGGCGATCAACGAGCGGAACCCGCCCCGGCACCCCGCCGACCCGCTGATCGGCGGCTGCAAGCACGTGCAGTTCCTGGCGCCCGGCTCGAACGCCCGGCACTCGCGCAACGCGATGGCCATCCACCCCGGCTGGTTCGACCGGTCGCCGTGCGGCACCGGCACCTGCGCGCGCATGGCCCAGCTGCACGCGCGCGGCGAGCTGGACCTGCACACCGACTTCGTCAACGAGTCCTTCATCGGCACCCGGTTCGTCGGCCGGCTCGTCGGCACCGCGGAGGTCGGCGGCGTGCCCGCCGTCGTCCCCGAGTTCTCCGGCCGGGCCTGGATCACCGGGACCGCCACGTACATGCTCGATCCGGCCGACCCCTTCCCGCACGGCTTCGTCCTCTAGCCGCACGGCCCCGGCCGCTCTCGACGCGCCCTTCCGCGGCGCGCCTTTCACCGCCGACGACGCGTCGGCGCCCCTCGTCGATCACCCCTGCATCCAGTCGGGAGGGACCCTCATGTCCCAAGCCACGCCAGGAACCCGATCACAAGCCGCCGTCACCGGGACGGGGCTGTTCACCAGAGCGGGCGTCTTCCGCCTCAAACCCGTCGACTCCTCCGAGGAGGAGACCGCCGGCGGGCTGCGCCGCACCATGGGCCTGTGGCAGCTGGTCGCGCTCAGCCTGGGCGGTCTCGTCGGCGCGGGCGTGTTCTCCCTGGCCGGCGTCGTCGCCCACGAGGACGCCGGACCCGGCGTGATGATCTCGTTCCTGATCGCCATCGTGGCCAGCGGCGCCGCGGCGCTGTGCTACGCCGAGTTCGCCGGCATGATCCCCAAGGCCGGCTCCGCCTACACCTACGCCTACGCCACGCTCGGCGAGCTGGCCGGCTGGGCCATCGGCTGGGACCTGCTGCTGGAGTACACCGCGATCGTCGCGGTGGTGGCGATCGCGATCTCCGGCTACCTGTCCTACCTGACCGACCGGATCGGGCTGCAGCTGCCGGACTGGGCCCTCGGCGCGCCCGGCACCGGACCCGGGCACAAGATCGACCTGTTCGCCGCGCTGCTGTGCCTGCTGCTGGCGTTCGTCCTCGCCCGCGGCACCAAGGAGTCGGCGCGGTTCGAGACGGTCCTGGTCGCCCTCAAGATCGGCATCGTCGCGCTGGTGATCGTCGCGGGCGCGTTCCACGTCTCCGCCGGCAACTACTCGCCCTTCCTCCCGTACGGGATCGGCGGCGCCTTCACCGGCGCGGCCACCGTGTTCTTCGCCGTCTACGGGTACGACGCGATGAGCGCCGCGGCCGAGGAGAGCGCCGAGGCCAAACGGGTGCTGCCCAAGGCCATCGTCATCTCCCTCGCCGTCGCCGCCGTCGTCTACCTGCTGGTGTGCCTGGTGATGCTGGGCATGCAGGACTACCGCGACATCGACGTCAAGAGCCCGTTCTCCAGCGCGCTGTCAGCGGTGGGCCTGGCCTGGCTGGGCACGGTCGTGGCCGTCGGAGCGGTGCTCGGCATCGCCACCTCCGCGCTGGCCAACATGCTCGCGGTGACCCGGGTGTGGTTCGCGATGAGCCGCGACGGACTGCTGCCGTCCTGGTTCGCCCGCAACCACCCGCGGCGGCACGTGCCCACCCGCGTCATCTGGCTCGTGGGCGTCGGCTCGGCGTTCATCGCGGGGTTCCTGCCCATCCGGGAGGCGGCCGACCTGACCAACATCGGCATCCTCATGGCGTTCATCGTGGTCGCCGCCGCCGTCATGGTGATGCGCCGCACCCGTCCCGACCTGCCCCGCTCGTTCCGCACCCCGTGGGTGCCGGTCGTGCCTCTGCTCGGCATCGGGTTCTCGGTCTGGCTGATCTCCAACCTCGACTGGGTGACCTGGGCGCGGTTCGCGGGGTGGATGCTGCTCGGTCTGGTGGTGTACGGGTGCTATGGGTACCGTCATTCGGCCGAACGCGCCGGCGACGCAGAGTCGCGAGGCTGAGGATTGGAGCGAGCATGAGCGTGTTGACGCCCGATGAGGCCGTGGCGAGAGCGCAGACCGCCGCGGGGCCGTGGGCCGCTGCACCGCCCAAGGAGCGGGCCGCGGCGCTCACCGCCGTCGCCGACGCCCTGGAAGCGGCGCGCGAGGAGCTGGTGGCGCTCGCCGACGAGGAGACCCGCCTCGGCCCGGCCCGCCTCAACGGCGAGCTGACCCGTACTACCTTCCAGCTCGGGCTGTTCGCGGAGGTGGCGCAGGCGGGGGAGTACTTCGACGTGCGCATCGACCGCCCCGATCCCGACTGGCCCCCGGGGCCGCGCCCCGATCTGCGCCGTTACCGCACGGCGGTGGGCCCGGTGCTGGTGTTCGCGGCGAGCAACTTCCCCTTCGCGTTCAGCGTCGCGGGCGGCGACACCGCCTCGGCGTGGGCGGCGGGCTGCCCGGTCGTCGTCAAGGCGCATCCGGGGCATCCGCGGCTGTCGCGCCGCACCGGCGAGATCGTCGCGGCGGCGCTGGCCGGCGCGGGGGCGCCCGACGGGGTGTTCGGGCTCATCGAGGGCGAGGAGGAGGGCGTGCGGGCGCTGCGGCATCCGGGGATCGCGGCGGCCGCGTTCACCGGTTCGCAGCGCGGCGGCCTCGCGCTGGCGCGCATCGCCGCCGAGCGCCCCGTGCCCATCCCGTTCTACGGCGAGCTGGGCAGCGTCAACCCGGTCGTGGTGACGCCCGCGGCCGCGGCCGCGCGCGCCGACGAGATCGCCCAGGGGTACGTGGGGTCGCTGACCTTGGGCGCCGGCCAGTTCTGCACCAACCCGGGCCTCATGTTCGTCCCGGCGGGCGGCGACCTCCTCGACAGGATCACCGCGAAGCTCGGGGAGGTCGGCGAGGCGCCGATGCTCAACGACAGGATCCGCGGCGGGTTCCTGGACACGGCCCGCGCACTGGCCGGACGCCCGGGCGTGCGGCGCCTGGTGTGGCCGTCCGACGACTCCTCGGCCGCGCCCCGGCTGATCACGATGGACCTGGCCGCGTTCGCCGCCGACCCCGGCGCCGCCGAGGAGTGCTTCGGCCCGCTCGGCCTGGTGGTCGTCTACGAGCGGCTGGCGGACGTCGCCGGCGCCGTGGCCGCGCTGCCCGGCCAGCTCACCGCGTCCCTGCACGCCGAGGACGCCGAGGCCGGCGAGCTCGCGGAGCTGGCCCGGGTGCTGGCCGACCGCAGCGGCCGGGTGCTGTGGAACCAGTGGCCGACGGGCGTGGCCGTCACCCACGCCATGCAGCACGGCGGCCCGTTCCCCGCCACCACCGCGCCGTCGACCACGTCGGTCGGGACGGCCGCGATCGAGCGCTTCCTGCGGCCCGTCACCTACCAGCAGTGGCCGCAGGACCTCCTCCCCCCGCCGCTGCGCGACGACAACCCCTGGGGCGTCCCCCAGCGGATCAACTGAATCCTGTGCGGGATGCTCGGCCGGAACGGCACGGCCGAGCATCCCGCGGGGGCTCATTCCTCTTCCCGGCGGAGGCTGAAGAACGCCTCCCTGCTCTCGAGTTCGACGGAGGTGCGCCCGAACTCGGAGACCAAGGCGAGATAGAACAACGCGGGCGCGGTCGGCGCCCACCAGTCACGGCGCTCCCTGGCGAACATGAAGCGGACCACTTCGTAGGTCTCGCAAGGCTCCAGGTGGTGGCTGGCGTGCTCGAACTTGTCCGCCACACCGCGGCTGCGCCGAGCCAGGAACTCCTCTCCGGTCAACGAGTCGAGTCGCGCCACGAACAGAACGCCCCACTGGTTCTTGCGGTCCACCGAGAGGCCCAGCATGTCCAGCCGGTACTCGTTCTCCTCCAGGGCGAGCTCCTCCCGGAGGCCGCGCCTGGCGACGTTGTACAGATTCGGTGCGTTACGTCCCGCCGAGTCGATGTCGCGAGACAGCGCCTCGTTCGCTGACGAGTTCCAAAAGCCCGGGTGCGACCCCACCGCGCGGCTGCGCCTGGAGAAGATCAGCTGCTTGTCCGCGGTGATCACTGCGATGTTGGTGCCGAGGCTGCAGGACATGAACGCTGGCACGCTGAACGGGTCGTTGCCGTCCAGGTAGCGGCTGCGCGGTGTCGACCCATCAGCGAACGGCCGGTCCAGCTGCTGCGTGGCAAGGAAGGTGTAGTAGTCCGCCTGTTGCAGCCGCAGAAAGATGATCGGAGCCTCCGTGTCGGCCTTGCGACTGATGGTGACCTGCTCGATCGCGTATTGGCTGCCGTTCCAGAAGTGGTTGTCGCCGCGCCGTCGCCGGTCCTCCTGCTCCCGTTCGATCTCCCGCTTCCACTCGCGGATCTCCTCGGGAAGCACGACCTCCTGGTGGTCGACGATGATCCGGACGGAGTCCTCGGTGATGACGTTGGTGCCGTCGCCCTCCACAATGACCAGCGGTGTGCGAAACGGCCCCCAGCGGAACGCGTCTTCACGCCAGGCCCAGCCCTCCGTCGGGTCCTTGACCCGCCAGCCCTCGTACGGGTCCGGTGCGGCCCGGGGTGCCGTCGCCGGGCGCCGCGGGGCCGGAACGATGTCGGCCTGCGGCAGGCTCGTGTCCCTGTGCGCGCGGTTGCGGAACAGGGTGATCTCAGCGCCCAGCGCCTTGCTGCTCTGCGTCGGCACCGGCGCCGTCTTCTCGGCGCTGAGCGCCTGGTGGACCTGCTGGAAGACACGCCACATCGTCAGCTCGGCCGGAGCGTCGGGAATGCCGTTTTTCAGCACGTGCAGCAGTTCACCGGTGAACGCGGTATATCCGTCACGACCGGCCGCGAGGGACTCCGCGTCGGCCGCCGACGACACCATGACGAAGGCGCCGTTGATCAGTGTCTGTCCGGCCAGGTCGTTCTGGCCCATGGGCGTGTACAGGGCCCGTCCGCTGTAGCAGCAATCCAGGATCACGACCTTGCAGGCGCTCTGGGCGAGGCGTATCTCCTCGGCCAGCCACTCGTAGGGGAGGGTGGTGGCTTTCCGGACGGTGCCGTGCGGATCCTTCCGGGTCGTCTTCAGCGACAGCAGCAGTTCACCCGGCTTGGTGCCGTGGAAGCCATGACCGGCGTAGTACACCAGAAGCGCCTCCTCTGCCTGCGCCCCTGCCTGCTCAACGGCATCCACCACCTCCGCCGGGTAGCGCGGCTGCGGCAGGACGACGCAGTTCTCCGGCGGGAGCCCCCATACGGCGGGGTCGGTCAGGTAGCGCTGCAGTGCGGAGAGATTGGCGTTGACGGCAGGCAGCGCGGGCAGCTGGTCGGCTTGGTCGAAGTGGTGCGCGCCGATGAGAACGGCGCGCGATTTCGCCGGGTCGGCGAGGCGGGACTCACCGGTCGTCATTCGGACCGTCCTTTTCTTGCTGGTCTGATCCCTCCTTGCCGGTTCCGAGTATTCTCCGCAATTCCGCTTCTGTCAGGTTCTCGATGACGTAGATGTCCCCGGCGCGCTCCAGTCGGAGGGTGGGACGGCGGCGCAGTGTCGCGTACCACCTGATCAGTGATGACGTCACGACCTCGATGAGCTCGGGATGGTCCAGAAGGATTTGGACGAACTGCTCGGCTCCCATGTGCCCGGGCTTCGGCGGCGTCTGCCGGAGCGCCAGTCGTGCCGGACGCCTGCCGTCCAAGTCCTCATAAAGCCACTGGTACAAGGCCGCCGCGTCTGGCGTCTGTTCGTCACCATCCAGGCTGATGCGAATGTCAAGCATGCCTGCCCCCCGTCGCTTCGATGTCGCCACGGTAGAGATGAAAATTAGCATATTGTCACGGCTCCGGGACCGTTCGAGAACGGTTTAGCGATAATCTGATTTCCGGTACCACCGTAATTAGGTGATCTATGGGGGCGCCGTCCCCGGAATCGGCTCGGTGAGATGGTGTGGGGAAGCGAAACGGGCGCGCTGGCCGCTGAGGACCGCAATGATGATCGCGTGCCGGGCGGCTCGGTGTCAGATTGGGCAGGGCCGTGATCGGACCGCAGAGTGCGTTCGTCCTGCGGTGCCCGTGGAACTCGGTGAGCGAGACGCAGCAGACAGGTCGGGTAGCCGGGACGTGTTGGTGTTCTCGCAGTCTCTGGCAGCGACCGCTGCAGTTTCATCAGCCGTCTGCCGGCTGTCGTGCCCGCCTCCCCGACGCGGCGCCCGCAGGCGACGACAGCGCGGGAGGCACGCAGCAGCCTTCGGGCAACTGCCGCGATCTCCTCCATGGCCACCGCCGGCTCGCGCTATGCGAGCGGCGAGGACGTGCGTATTGGAGCGAGACGCTGACGGCGGTGGGGGGAATGCACGTGCCCGGTGCCGAGCCCGTGCGACCGGCCATAGGGCGGCAGGGGTTGCAGGGCGACGGACAGCTCGCCGACGGGAGTGTCACCACTAGGACCAACACGCAGTAGAGGATCGACCATGTGGTCGTCTGCGCCGTCGAGGAGGCGGTCCGCCCATCCTCGCGTGGCGTGGTCACGGTACTGATGAGCGTCACCGCCGCCCTGAGGACGCCGTCGCAAGCGAGTCGCCGCGACCGCCCACATGTCTGCCTACGGAGCGGTCTCGAACGTCGAGGGCTGACGGGCGTGCGCGAGTTTGACGTGGGCGGCGACGACCCCTGGCGCGTGCCGTATTCGCCCGTCGTGAGGCCGGTGCCACCGAGCCGGTCGTCGCCGCCAAGGCAGCGCGCGAGGGATCACACTGTTCGCCTCCGCGCGCCGGAGGCTGCGATCAGTCGGCCGGGATCAGGCACACGGGTGTCGGGGCGGGTTGGGGTCGCCCCTGCGGCTTCGGTATCCCGTCCGTCACGCTGAACGTGGAGATGTCGCCGGAGTACTGGTTGGCCGTGTGCAGCCACTGCGCGTCCACGTGCAGGTCCCGCGGCCCCTGCCCGCCGCAGGGCACGTCGGCGACGGGACGCAGCCCCGTGCCGTCGCCGACCACCTCGTGCACGGTGATCACGTCGGCGCCGCGGGTGGACGTGTAGGCGCGGCGGCCGTCGGGAGAGAGCTTGATCGCCGCGCTCGTCGCGTCGCCGGGCGCCGGGTCCGCCGTGGCGGGCGACTCCCCGGTGACGACCAGGTCCGCGTAGCCGTCGCGGGGGCTCAGCGCGACGACGGTGTTCGCCAGCTCGGTGATCACGAACACGGTGCCGGACGGGTGGACCGCCAGGTGGCGGGGCCCGCACCCGGACGGCATCGGCAGCTCGGCGACCAGCCGCGCCGCGCCCGCCTCCACGCGGAACGCGCGCAGCAGGTCGGCGCCGAGGTCCGTGCCGAGGATCGTGCCGTCCGGGGCGAACGCCGCGGAGTGCGCGTGCGGCCCCTCCTGCCGGTTTTTGCGCGGGCCGCTTCCCTGACCGGGCAGCACCGACGGGTCGCCGTCGAACGACCCGTCCGCCGCGAGAGGCGCGACGGCGAACGCCCCGGCCACATAGCAGCTGACCGCCAGGCAGTCGCCTCCCGGAGCGACGGCGACGTGGCATGGGCCGGCGGGCACCGGCCGCGACCCGAGGGGACGCAGCGCCCCGCCGGCGCCGACCGCGAACGCGGCGACGGACGCCCCCTCGTCCAGCTCGCTGACCGCGTACAGCACCGGCAGCCGCGGATGCGTCGCCAGGTACGAGGGATCGGCCATCTCGGCCGCGCATTCGATCCGCTCGAACGCGCCGCTGCCGGACGCGCGCAGCGCCCGGTGGACGCCGCGCCCCGAGCCCTGGTCGCCGGTGTACGTCCCCACCCAGAACAGTCGATCGCTCACGGTCCGCACGCTACCCGCATGATCACTCGGTCGGCGCGTCCGACTCGGCGGACTCCGCCCCGTGCCCGATCCACACCGTCTTGACGTTGCAGAACGCGCGGGCGCCCTCCCGCGACAGTTCGCGCCCGTAGCCGGACCGTTTGACGCCGCCGAACGGAAGCTGCGGGTAGGAGGTCGTCGTGCCGTTGATGAACACCTGCCCGGCCTCCATGTCGTCGACGAGCCGTTCGCGCTCGCGGGGGTCGTCCGTCCAAGCGTTGGAGCCGAGACCGAAGCCGATGGCGTTGGCCAGGTCGATCGCCTCATCGAGGTCGCGGACGCGGAACAGCGACGCGACCGGACCGAACACCTCCTCGTGGTACATCCGCATGTCGGGTGTCACCCCGGCGACCACGGTCGGCGGGTAGTACCAGCCCTTGCCGGGCGGCCGCGCCCCGCCGCACAGCACGGTCGCGCCCTGCTTCACGGCGTCGGCCACCAGGTCCTCCACGTCGGACCGCCCTTGTTCGCTGACCAGCGGCCCGACGTCGGTGGACTCGTCCATGGGGTCGCCCACCGTCAACGCCCGCATCCGCTCCACGAACGCCTGCTCGAACTCGTCGGCCACGTCCTCGACGACGATGAACCGCTTGGCGGAGATGCAGCTCTGCCCGTTGTTCAGGCACCGCGACGTGGCCGCGGCCTCGGCGGCGCGCGGAACGTCGGCCGAGGCGGTCACCACGAACGGGTCGCTGCCGCCCAGCTCGAGCACGCTCGGCTTGAGCTCGTCCGCCGCGACCGACGCCACCGACCGCCCGGCCGGTTCGCCGCCGGTGAGCGTGACCGCCCGCACCCGCGGGTCCCGCAGCACCCGCTCCACCTGCCCGGACCCGATGAGCAGCGTCTGGAACACGCCCTCGGGGAATCCGGCCCGGCGGAACAGCTCCTCCAGGAACAGCGCCGTCTGCGGGACGTTGGACGCATGCTTGAGCAGCCCCGCGTTCCCGGCCATCAGTCCGGGCGCGGCGAACCGGATCACCTGCCACAGCGGGAAGTTCCACGGCATGACCGCCAGCACCGGACCGAGCGGCTGGTATCGCACATAGGCGCGCGCAGCCCCGACGGCCTCCGCGTCGGCGGGCCGGTCGGCCAGGAACCCGGCGGCATGCTCGGCGTAGTACCGGCAGGCCGCCGCGCACTTGGCCGCCTCGGCGCGCGCCGCCGTGATCGTCTTGCCCATCTCGCGGGTCAGCAGGGCCGCCGCCCGGTCGCGTTCGGCGTCCAGGATGTCGGCGGCCGCGTTCATCCAGCGGGCGCGTTCGTCCATGCCCGTCCGGCGGTACGAGCGGAAGGCGTCCGCCGCGCGTCCGACGCGCCGGTCGATCTCCGGCTCCGGCAGCGGGTCGAACGTCCGCTCCACCTCGCCGGTCGCCGGGTTGGTCGTCGCGATCGTCATGTGCGTCGCCCCCTGCTCCGGCGGCCGTCGTGCGGTCCACCGTCCCGTCGTGCCCGACGGTGTAAGGGGAAAACCAGTGGAGGCCAGCGGCGGCGGTGCCCCGCCTACGGGGTTCAAGACGAGGCCGCGCAGGCCGCCGCCGGTGTCCGCGGACGACACAGTCAGCGGTTGATCGCGACCACATCGGATAGGGCGCCATTGGATAGGGCGCCCATTGGATAGGGCGCCGCCGCCTTCGGTGAGGCGATGCTCGACGCCGGGCGCCTCCGGTGCGGCGAGCGGCTCAAGGAACTCGGCTGATCCAGCGCACCAGTGACGGCTGGATTCGTGACCTTGATGTGACGGCGGGCTGACCGAACTCACGGCTCAGGTCAGCCCGCCCTTGCGCCCTCGGGTGGCGGGCTCTCGTCGATCACGCCGCTCGACGGGACGGTTCTCGTTCCGCTGCCGGCGCGTGCCGAGAGTCCTTGACAACGGTCGCCGCCTTATGCGGACGGGCGAACGACGGAAGTCGTCGTGTCGGTGTTGTCGTCCGTGGCCGGGTCGGCGGACCTCGACTTCACCTCGCCCGTGAAGTCGATCGAGCCGGCGGCCTGCGCGTCGACGGTGCCGGTGACGGTGACGATCCTGCTGTCGCCGGGAGCGATCGGACCCCCGGCCAGGTTGCAGTCGATTCCGGGAGAACCGAGGGTCCAGGCGCAGAATCCTGCGACCCCGGTCAGGTCATAGCTGCCGACCGCCAACGTGCGCGACCACGTCGCGGACATCCATGCGTTGACGGTGTCCGGGCCGGCATTGCGAATCGTCAGCTGGTAGGTGGCCCTCTCGCCCGGCGTGACCTCCGCCGGCCCGGTGACGCTCACGCTGAGATCCGCGACGGGACCGTCCGCGGTCCGCGCCGTCGCGGGTGAGACGGGGGAGAAGACCGATGCCGCCGAGACGACGCCGGCGACGACCGCAACTCGTTTCATCAAGAGTTCCTCTCGAAAACTGCGGACGAATGATCATAACAGAGGGCGCATATGGGGCGACATATTTCTTCTGGACCGATGTGAATGAGCAGTGGCCATGAGTGGACAGGGAGACGCTCTCGTGTCTTTCCGTCGCGGAATGTGTCTCGGTGGTCTCGCGTCGAGAGCCGGAACACCACCGAGAAACTGCCCGTCCTGCGGTGTGGTCGTCGCGCGGGCGCCCATGTCGCTGGTCTCGGTCCTCTTGAACGGGTCTCGCGTTACGCGGACGCACTCGGTCGATTGCGGATGCGCAATTCGTACGTCGGTCGACAAGGTAAACCTCCCATGCTGTCACGGGCGACTGACAATACGTGCCGTCGAACTTCTCATACGACTGGAACCGTGGACTGATCATTGAGAACGGGGATCGGGGGAGCCGGGAGCGGGCGGCCGAGACGGCGACGACCGCGGTTTCCCCGCCGGTGGATAGGTAGGGCCGGGCGCGGCGGGTACAGACGTACTCCGGTGGAGGGACGACGGCCCAACCTATGATCGCCATGTCGGGCGGAGCGGCGTCCGGGGCGTTCGCCGGCGCCCGCCCGGCATTTGCCGAGGAGATGAGTGAGAACGATGGCTGATATCACCGAGACGGCCGAGTGGCGGGAGCTGACCGAGCACTACACCGCGCTCGCCGGACGGCATCTGCGGGAGCTGTTCGCGCAGGATCCGGACCGCGCGACCCGCATGACGGTGACCGCGGGGGACCTCCACCTGGACTACTCCAAGCACCGCGCCACCGACGAGACGATCCGCCTGCTGGTCGCGCTCGCCGAACGGGCCGGGCTGCGCGAGCGGATCGAGGCGATGTTCTCCGGCGAGCACATCAACGTCAGCGAGGACCGCGCCGTCCTGCACACCGCGCTGCGCCTGCCGCGCGACGCGCGCCTGACCGTCGACGGGCAGGACGTGGTGGCCGACGTGCACGCCGTGCTCGACCGCATGGCCGACTTCGCCGAGCGGGTCCGCTCCGGCAAGTGGACCGGCCACACCGGCAAGTCGATCACGCACGTCGTCAACATCGGCATCGGCGGTTCCGACCTCGGGCCCGCCATGGCCTACGAGGCCCTGCGCGACTTCGCCGACGCCGGCATCGCGTGCCGGTTCGTCTCCAACGTGGACCCGGCCGACGTCGCCGGGACGCTGGCCGACCTGGACCCCGAGCGGACCCTGTTCGTGGTCAGCTCCAAGACGTTCGGCACGCTGGAGACGCTGACCAACGCCCGCGCCGCCCGGCGCTGGCTGGTGGAGCGCCTCGGCGGCGAGGAGGCGGTGGCGCGGCACTTCGTCGCGGTCTCGACCAACGCCGAGCGGGTCGCCGAGTTCGGCATCGACACCGCCAACATGTTCGAGTTCTGGGACTGGGTCGGCGGCCGCTACTCGATGGACTCGGCGATCGGCCTGTCCTTGATGATCGCCATCGGGCCGGACCGGTTCCGGGAGATGCTCGCCGGGTTCCACGCCATCGACGAGCACTTCCGCACCGCGCCGTTCGAGGCCAACATGCCGGTGATCATGGGTCTGCTGGGCGTGTGGTACACCGACTTCTTCGGCGCGCAGACCCGGGCCGTGCTGCCCTACAGCCAGCGGCTGGCCCGCTTCCCCGCGTACCTGCAGCAGCTGACCATGGAGTCCAACGGCAAGTCGGTGCGCGCCGACGGCGCCCCGGTGGTGGCGCAGACCGGCGAGATCTTCTGGGGGGAGCCCGGCACCAACGGGCAGCACGCCTTCTACCAGCTGCTGCACCAGGGCACCCGGCTCGTCCCGGCCGACTTCATCGGGTTCGCCGAGCCGCACGAGGACGTCCCGGCCGAGGACGGCGTGGGCATGCACGACCTGCTCGTGGCCAACATGCTGGCGCAGACCTCGGCGCTGGCGTTCGGCCGGACCGCCGAGGAGATCGCCGCCGAGGGCACGCCCGCCGCGATCGTCCCGCACAAGGTCATGCCGGGCAACCGGCCCACCAACACGATCCTGGCGCCCCGGCTCACCCCGTCCACGCTCGGCCAGCTCGTCGCGCTCTACGAGCACATCGTGTTCGTCGAGGGGACGATCTGGGGGATCGACTCCTTCGACCAGTGGGGCGTGGAGCTGGGCAAGGTGATGGCCAACGAGCTGACGCCCGCGCTGACCTCCGCCGAGCCTCCGCAGACCGCTCCGGACGCGTCCACCGCCGAGCTGGTCCGCCTGTACCGCCGCATGCGGGGCCGCGCCGTCTGACGCGTGCCGCCGCGGGTGCCGGGCGCCGCGGGGGTCCGCCCGCGCGGCCCGGCACTCGGCGGTTCAGTTCTGCGACCTCCGCACGATCCAGCCCCACGTCTCCAGCAGCCCGCGGAACTCCGGGTAGGAGATGAAGCCGTCGCGGTTGGTGTCGGCCCTCTCGAACCTGTCCTGGACCTCGGCCCGCGTCCACGACAGCCCGAGGCTGTCGAGGCCCATGGTGAACTCCATCAGGTCGAGCTTGTCGTCACCGCCGAGGTCCGCCCGCGTGAACACGGCCTGAAGGTCGTCCTCGGTCGGCTTGGCGGTCATCTCGCTCCTCGTCGTCGGTCTGATGTGCCCCGCATGATCTCACAGGGCGCGGCGGTATCACGGAAGGAAACGCCGCCGGGCCGCCGCCGGTTCCCGCGGCCGCGCGGGGTCCGCTGCGACGGGCCGCCGCCTACGATGGGGGATATGCGGCGCTCGAGCAGCACGGTGGTCGTGGTCGCGGGCGAGCAGGCCGGGCGGGTGGTGTCCGGATTGGACGGACTGCACAACGTGCGGGCCGTCACCCGGCAGGACCGCACCCCGGAAGAGTTCGCCGAGCTGGTGCGGCGGGGCGGCATGACCTACATCGTGCACGACGACGACCCGCTGGCCGACGTCGCCGACGCGTGGGTCGACTTCTTCGAGGAGTCCTCGCCCGCCGGGCGGCTGGAGGTCGCCGTCGAGGAGGCCGTGGGCGCGCTGCGCGCCGGACGGCTCGAACTGCCCGACTACTACATCGTCCTCGACCCCGAGGAGATGCCCGCCACGCGCCGCCACTGGTGGCTGGGCGTGCTCGCCGGCGCCGCGCCCAGCCGCGTGGTGCCCGCGCCGTCGTCCGCCGCCCGGGTCGCCGACGCGCTCGGCCGGCTGGCCGCCGGACGCTGGTGGCCGGAGGACACGGCCGGGTGGCTGCGCGGCCTTCCCCGCGCCGTCCCCGACCGGGTCGGACTGCCCGGCGGAACCGTTCCGTGACGACGGCGACGCTTGCCGTTGCCTCCCGCGGAATGCCGGTCTAGCGTCACGTCCTGGCGATGCGCGTCCCGAGCGGACAGGCGGGAGGGGGCGGCGATGCGAACGGTCCTGCGGAGGGCGGCGGCGGTGACGCTGCCCGTCGTGGTGACTGCGGCGATGACGCAGCCCGCGGCGGCCGAGGGGCCGGCGGCGCGGGACGGCTGGCGGCTGGTGGCGGCGGAGTCGTTCGACCGTCCGCTCGACGACCGGCGCGCGCCCTGGTTCCGGGACGACGACGGCCCGGGCAGCCCCTACGACGTCGACGAGTACGACAACGACGGCGCGTTCTTCGACGCCGTGGGCGGACCGGCCTTCCGCGAACAGCTCGCGAAGGTGCGCACCTACCGCAAGTCGTTCTCCTTCGGTAAGCGCGGCTGGCTCACCGCAGAACTCGCCGCCCGCGACGACGACGGCGACGGGCGGCCCGACGGCGCCCCCACGCTCACCGCGCGCGACGGCGTGGCGCACCTCGACGAACCCAGCCACCGGGGCGGTGTCCTCATCCGCTCCTCCCGCCCCCTGCCCGCCGAGTACCGGGTGGAGATGACGCTGCGCGGCATCGACTTCGGGGGACAGCGCGGAGGATCGTGGGACTACCCGGACGGACGCGTCAACGGGTACTCGCCCGACGGCTGCAAGACCAACTTCCCATGGGCGTCGGGCGGCGATTTCAGCAGGCCCGAATGCTCCTGGCTGGACGTGCGCAGCGACGCCAACGGCTTCTACTACCTGGGCATCATGGACTACGACCGTCCGGCGCCGCACAACAACGTCTTCATCCACGTCCACCGCAAAGTCGCGATGGACTCCTACAACCGCTACAAGTACACGGGGACAGGGCTGCGGTACTGCAACCCCGCCACGCGGCAGTACGAGCCGTACTCGGCGGGCACGGGCAACGGCGTCAACGCCATCTTCATGACCGACGACCGCCGCTACGCCAACCAGCCCGGAACCGAGTACCTCATGCACAGCGAGTGCGGGGTCGCCAAAGGCGGCGCCATCGTCTCCCAGGTGGACCTGCGGCCCGAGCTGCTGCCGGACGAGAGCTACCGCTTCGCGATCGAACGCCGCGACGGCGCGTACACCATGGAGATGTCGGGCGTGTTCGCGCACGTCGGCCGGGCCACCTTCCGCTACACTCGCGCATTCGTGCAGGACGGCGAGCCGATCTGGCACTTCAACCAGCGGCCGGAGGAGTACGACGGCCGCTTCGACGGCGAGTGGACCTGGTCGGGGCCGGGCGGCACCCTCGTCGACCGCGACACCTGGCCCGCCGGATCGGCCTACCCCGACCACTTCATCATCGGCGACCCGCACATGAACTTCTACGAGGGCGGCGCCCGGGTCGACGACATCCGCCTCTACGTGCCCCGGTGACGCCGCGCACCCCCGTCGTCCGACATTCCGGGCAGAAGGTGCGCGGGATCCTCTGAGGGCGCCGGACCGTAACAGACGGTGCCGGACGTGCACTAGGCTACGCTGGGGCAAAAGATCATTTTGCGGACGCAAGTCCGCAGGTCCGCAAGGCCGACGGCGTCCCTCAGGACCGGGCCTCGGCCGGGCCGCCCCGCGGAGAAGTCGTGTTGATTCCGCCCGCCGGGGGACACGTGGCCGGGCGCAGAGGGAGAAAGCCATGGACGTCGAACGGACGGCACTGCCGGGGATCGGACTGCGGCACGTCTTCACCACCAGCCGCGGCCGCCAGATCGGGGTCGTGACGCACCGCACCGACCGCCGCGACCTGGTCATCTACGACAAGGAGGACCCCGACTCCTGCGTGGTCTCGGTCGCGCTGACCGGCGAGGAGGCCAACGCCCTCGCCGAGCTGCTGGGCTCGGGCCGGGTCGTGGAGCGCCTGGCCGAACTGCAGCGCGAGGTGGAGGGGCTGGTCACGGAACAGGTCCCGATAACAGCGGATTCACCCTATGACGGGCGGCCGCTCGGCGACGCCCGGGTGCGCACCCGCACCGGCGCCTCCATCGTGGCCGTGGTGCGCGCGGGCCGCGTGCACGCCAGCCCTCGCCCCGACTTCGTGTTCCACGAGGGGGACACCGTCGTCGTGGTCGGCACCGCCGAGGGCACTCATGCCGTCGCCGAGATCCTGGCGAGCGGGTGAGGGCGGATGCACTCGGCTCTCCAACTGATCGAACTCGGCGCGATCATCCTGGCCCTGGGCGTGCTCGGCGCGGTGGCCGTACGGTTCTCGATCTCGGCGATCCCGCTGTACCTGGTGGCCGGCCTGGCGTTCGGAACCGGCGGCGTGCTCCCCCTGACCACCAGCGAGGAGTTCGTCGCGATCGGCGCCGAGGTCGGGGTGATCCTGCTGCTGTTCACCCTCGGCTTGGAGTACACGGCCGACGAGCTGGTCGGCACCCTGCGCACCTCGGCGCCGGTGGGGCTGGCCGACCTGGTCTTGAACTCCGCGCCCGGGGTGGTGGCGGCGCTGCTGCTGGGCTGGGGCCCCGTCGCCGCCGTGGTGATGGGCGGGGTCACCTACGTCACCTCGTCCGGCATCACCGCCAAGGTCATGGGGGACCTGGGCTGGCTGGGCAACCGGGAGACCCCGAGGGTGCTGTCGGTCCTGGTGTTCGAGGACCTGGCGATGGCCGCCTACCTGCCGATCGTCACCACGCTGCTGGCGGGGGCCGGGCTCGTGGCCGGCGCCACCACCCTCGCGATCGCCGCCGCGACCATCACCGTGATCCTGATCGTGGCGCTGCGCTGGGGACGGCTGGTGGAGCGGTTCGTCGAGAGCCCCACCGACGAGGTGCTGCTGCTGAAGGTGCTCGGGCTGACGGTGCTGGTGGCCGGGCTGGCCCAGCAGCTGCAGGTGTCGGCGGCCGTCGGCGCGTTCCTGGTCGGCATCGCGCTGTCGGGCCCGCTGGCGCATTCGGCCCGCGAGGTGCTCACGCCGCTGCGGGACCTGTTCTCCGCGGTGTTCTTCGTCTTCTTCGGCCTGCACACCGACCCGTCCGACCTGCCGCCCGTGCTCGGCGTGGCCGCGCTGCTCGCCGTGGCCGGGGTGGCGACCAAGCTGGCCACCGGCTGGCTGGCCGCCCGGGACGCGGGCACGCCCACCGGGCGGCTGCGCGCCGGGGCCGCGCTGGTGCCGCGCGGCGAGTTCAACATCGTCATCGCCGGGCTGGCCGTGTCCGCCGGGATCAACCCGCAGATCGGGTCGCTGGCCGCCGCGTACGTGCTCATCCTGGCGATCGCCGGGCCGCTGCTGGCGCGCTGCGCCGAGCCGCTGGGCCGCAGGCTGCGCCGAGCCAAGCACGACAAGCCGGTCGTCGCCCGCGACGAGCCCGTCCTCGAGCAGTCCGACCCCGACGACGATCCCAGCCCCGCCCGCAGTCTGGGCTGACCGGCCGATGATTTCCGGGACCGCCCCCGGTCTGTCCGGTTGAGGGCCGCCGCGCGCCGAGCGGCCCTCGACCGGAAGACCGGACGAAGGAGCGATCCCATGACCGACGCACCCGACCTCGGACCGGCGGCCGGCCGCGTCGCCGCCCTGATCGCCGACGTCCCCGGCGACCGGCTCGCCGCCCCCACGCCCTGCGCCGCGTACACGCTGGGCGACCTCGTCGACCACGTCGGCGGGCTGGCCCTCGGCTTCCTCGCCGGGGCGAGGAAGGACCCGGGGGAGACCGCCGCCCGCGGCCCGTCCGGAGACGCCTCCCGGCTCGGCGACGACTGGCGCACCGACATCCCCCGGCGGCTGGCCGCGCTCGCCGACGCCTGGCGCGACCCGGCCGCCTGGACGGGCGCGACCCGGGTCGGCGGGATCGACCTTCCCGGACGGGCGGCGGGCCTGTTCGCGCTGAACGAGCTGGTCGTGCACGGGTGGGACCTCGCCCGCGCCATGGGCCGCCCCTACACGCCCGGGCAGGCCGACGTGGACGCCTGCCTGGGCCTGGTCGCGGGCGTCCAAGCCCGGGGCGGCCCCAGTCCGTTCGGCCCGCCGGTGGCCGTGCCCGACGACGCCCCGCCGCTCGACCGGCTCGTCGCCCTCACCGGGCGCGATCCCGCCTGGACGCCCCCGCCCGCCTGACCGGAGGGCACCGCGTCGCCCTGCCCCGCCCGCCGCTTTTCCATTCGCCGGAAAAGCGTCTTCTGCGCCCTCGCGGCCGTGCCCCAAGCTGCCGGATGACCGTCCGAGCGTTCCGAGCGGCGCCGAAGGAGAGCAGGCCATGACCGTGCAGGATCTTCCCCGTGCCGAGGTGGGCCTGGACGTCGTCGTGGAACGCAAGGAGCTGATCGCCGAGGACGTGGCGCGCCTGACGCTGCGCCGCCCCGACGGCGAGCCGTTCCCGTCCTGGGAGCCCGGCGCGCACGTGGACCTGGTGCTCGCGCCGGGCCTGGTACGGCAGTACTCCCTGTGCGGCGACCCGTCCGACCGGACGGCGCTGCAGGTCGCGGTGCTGCGGGAGCGGGACGGACGCGGCGGCTCCCGGCATGTGCACGAACGGCTGGCCGAGGGCGACGACCTGGTCGTCCGCGGCCCCCGCAACCACTTCCCGCTGGTCGAGGCGGAACGCTACCTGTTCATCGCGGGCGGCATCGGCATCACGCCGATCGTGCCGATGCTGGCCGCCGCCGAGGCGGCCGGCGCCGACTGGAGGCTCGTCTACGGCGGTCGCACCCGCGCCGCGATGGCCTTCCTCCCCGAGCTGGAAGGGGCGTACGGCGGCCGCGTCAGCGTCCGTCCGCAGGACGAGACGGGCCTGCTCGACCTGGACGCGCTGCTCGCCGCGCCCGACGACCGCACGAAGATCTACTGCTGCGGCCCCGAGCCGCTGCTGGCCGCCGTGGAGGAGCGCTGCCGCGCCTGGCCGCGCGGCGCCCTGCACGTCGAGCGCTTCACCCCCGTGGAGGACGCCGGCCCGCGCGCGTCGTTCGAGGTGGAGCTGGCGCGTTCGGGCAGGACGCTGACCGTCCCACCGGACAAGTCGATCCTGCGGGTGGTGGAGGAGGCGGGCATCAGCGTGCTGTCGTCCTGCCGGGAGGGGACGTGCGGCACCTGCGAGACCGAGGTGCTGGGCGGCGAGCCCGACCACCGCGACACGGTGCTCACCGACGACGAGCGGGCCTCCAACGAGATCATGATGATCTGCGTCTCGCGCTCCCTGGGGCCCCGCCTCATCCTCGACCTGTGACGCCGCCGCCCGCCGCCGCGCCGCCCGCCGGCCGCGACGGCGGAACGGACGCGGCGCGGCCGCGCAGCCCGTCCCGGGCGCGGTCGAACGACGCGGCGACCTCGCGTTCGGCCGCCGCCCGGTCCTGCCAGCCCCGCACGTCGGCCTCCTTGCAGGGCTCCAGCTCCTTGTAGATGTCGAAGAAGTGGCCGATCTCGGCCAGCATGTGCGCGGGCACGTCGGAGAGGTCCCGCAGATCCGCGTACCGGGGGTCGCGGGCGGGAACGGTGAGGATCTTGGCGTCCGGGCCCTGCTCGTCCAGCATCCAGAACACCCCGAGCGGCCGGACCGCGATCAGGCACCCCGGGAAGGCCGGCTCCTCGAGCAGCGCCAGGGCGTCCAGCGCGTCGCCGTCCTCGGCCCGCGTGCCGGGGATGAAGCCGTAGTCGGCCGGGTACTGCGTGGCGGTGAACAGCAGCCGGTCCAGCCGGATGCGCCCCAGCCGGTGGTCCATCTCGTACTTGTTCCGCGACCCTCTGGGGATCTCGACGACGATGTCGAACTCCACCCCGCCTCCTCGCATCCGCCGCTCTACCGCGATCGCGCGCGTTCCCGCCCGAGCCGTCCCGCCGCGGCGACGGCGGCGGCTCCGGCTGCGGTCACGGCGGCGGCGCGGCGCAGCGCGCGGCGTCCGCCGCCGTCCCAGCCGCCGTGCACCGAGCCGGTGTCGACGGTCGGGGCGTGCACGGTGCCGGACGTGGCGGGGACCCGGTCCTTGCGCGACAGGTGGTGGCGGTCGACGCGCCGGGCCATGCCGCGCTCCAGCATGCGCCGGTTCAGCCGGGCCTGCAGGCGCACCAGGCGGCCGGCGCGGCCGACCACGACCTCGGGGACCGGCGAGCGCAGCAGCGCGACGATCGCCCGCGCCACCCGCTCGGGCGCGTACACCGGCGGCATCGCCACCACCCGGCGGCCGGTGTAGTTGGCCGCGTGCTGGAAGATCGGGGTGTCGATCGTGGCGGGCAGCACGGTGCAGACCTTCACCGTGCGCTCGCCCCGCACCCGCAGCTCCTGTCGGAGGCCGGCGCTCAACGCCGACACGGCGGCCTTGGACATCGAGTACGCGGTGCTGTAGGGCTGCGGCGCGATCGCCGCCACCGACGACACGTTCACCAGCACGCCGCGCCGGGCCCGGCGCAGGTGCGGCAGCGCGGCCCGCGCGCCGTGCACGTAGCCCATCACGTTGACGTCCAGGACGCGCCGGAAGTCCTCCAGCGGCACGTCCTCGAACGGCCCGTACAGCGTCACCGCCGCGGCGTTCACCCACATGTCGATGCGGCCGAAGCGGTCCACGGCCCGCCGCGCGAGCTCCTCGACGGCGTGCAGGTCGGTGACGTCCGTCGGCACGGCCAGCGCCCGCCCGCCCCGTCCGCGGCACTCGACGGCGACCTCCTCCAGCGCGTGCGCACGGCGCGCGGCGAGCACCACCGAGGCGCCCTTGTCCGCGAAGGCCAGTGCGGTGGCGCGGCCGATGCCGCTCGACGC
>NZ_BCQU01000052.1:0-47591 GCF_001552235.1 Actinomadura rubrobrunea NBRC 15275
ACCTCTCTGTCGCGTCCTGGACGATCTCCCACCGTCCGACCGTCCGGTACGCCGAGTCGTAGATGTCGCACCCGTCACCGGGCTGCAGGGCGTAGTGCTTCAGGTTCCCGCCCCAGTACCGCAGGATGCGCCCCAGCTCCTCGGCGGCCTTCCCGTCGAAAGCGGTCTCGCCCATATCGACTTCGAGAACGAATTTCACCGGCACCCCTTTTCTGCGTTTTCGTGCACTTCAATCGTCTCATTGAAGTGCTGGTTGGGACTTTCGGTGGCATTCCCCCTGATCGTCGGGGGTTCATCCCCTCGAAAACCTCAACTCGGGGTGCAAGCGGCGGTGTCATCGGAACCGGTCAAAGACGGCAGCTGATCTCCATGCCGTCCTCCACGGGGAACGTCGCACTGTGGTACCCGTTGGCGGGGTCGCGGACGTACTCCAGATAGGGCGCCACGTCGGGCATGGTGACGTCGTCGCCGACGACGAGGGTGCCGGGCGCCAGGCGCGGCTCCAGCACCCGCAGCACCGGCAGATACAGCTCCTTCCAGCCGTCGAGAAGGACGAACCCGGCGGGTTCGTCGAGGGCCGCCAGGGTCTCCAGCGCGTCCCCCTCCAAGAGAGTGATCACGTCGTCCAGGCCGGTCTCGGCGAAGGTGCGGCGCGCCGCGGCCGCCTTGTCCGGGCTGAGCTCCGTGGTCACGACGCGTCCGGTGCCGTTGTCGCGCACCGCGGCGGCCAGGAACAGGGTGGAGATGCCGAACGACGTGCCGAACTCCACCACGGTGCTCGGTCGGACGGCGCGCACCAGGCTGTAGAGGAGCCTGCCTCCCGCCTCCGAGACGGGCATGTAGACGTCCGAGGCGGCGTCGGCGCGTTCGTGCGCGGTCATCGCGGCGAAGGCGTCGAGATCGGCTGCGGCCAGGGCCTCCTTGTCGCGGTCGGCGGCCGCGAACATCCGGTCGAGAGCGTGCGCGACCCGCGGGTCGGCGAGCGTGTTGGCGTACGTCATGCGCGTCAGAGTAGACGCAACGTTGCGTCTAGTCTAGCCGGGTCTATCCTGCGGCACATGACAGGCGCAGCGCACACCGCCCGGCGGCACCACGGCAACCGGCACGGCCGCAGCGAGGAGGCCCGCCGGGCCGTCCTCGAGGCCGCCGACGACCTGCTCGTCGAGAAGGGGTTCGCGGGGGTCACGATCGAGGGCATCGCCGCGCGCGCCGGCGTCGCCAAGCAGACCGTCTACCGCTGGTGGAAGACCAAGACCGACATCCTGGTGGAGGCGTTCCTGCAGGACCTCGCCGAGGACCTGACGCCGCCCGACCACGGCGACCTCGCCCGCGACCTGCGCGCCTACCTGCGCTGGCTGTCCTTCTTCCTCGGGCGCACCGACGCGGGCGCCGTGTTCCGCGCGCTGATCGCCCAGGCCCAGCACGACCCGGCGTTCGCCGCCGACTTCCGCGCCCGCTGCCTCGACCGCCAGCGCGCCCTGGACCGCCTGCCGCTGGAACGCGCGGCACGGCGCGGCGAACTGCCCCCCGACCTGGACGTGGCCGCCGAGACCGAACGGCTCGTCGGGCCCGTCTACTACCGCGTCCTGGTCACCGGCGAACCGGTGGACGACGACTTCATCGACGGACTCGTCGACGCCTTCCTCGCCGGCCTGCGCTGACCCCGAGACGCTCAGCCGACGCTGACGACGTCCTGGAGCAGGCCCCACACGAAGTGGGCCACGTACGACTCCCGGTCGGACGTCGTGAACGTCACGTGCCAGCGGCTCGGCGCCTCGCCCGGATGATGCTGCACGACGTCGAAGCACCGCTCCAGGTCGCCGACGACACAGCTCCACGGCCGGAGATCCGCGACGTCCTTCACCTCAGGTGCCGTCGCCTCGTCGTCCCTGACCAGCCACTCATGCAGCACCGCCCCGTTCGGGCCGACCAGGATCTCGAACCGCAGATCCGGCCACAGCGAGAACGGCGGCCACCACGCCACCTCGCACTCGACGTCACCGATCCGACGTCGCCTCGTGTCGAGCGGCGGACCCAACACGGCCTCGTACCGGCCCCGCCCACGCGGAAACGTCCGCGACCGCACGATGCGCTGCCAGCGGGCGTTCACCTCCCGCATCTCGGTCCGTGAGGCCCCCAGTGACCGCATCGCCTCCGCGACCAGATCGGGCTGGTAGTCGGCCATCCGCCGAAGCAGAACAAGCTGGAACTCCCGCCGCGCGAACCCCTTCACACCCCCAGCCCTACCGCTCCGAGAACGCCGGCACCCCCATGCACGCTCGAATGCCCGCAGAACGCTTCCCGAGACGCAGCTTGTCAAGGAAACCTTGACGCTCCTATGATCATGTCAAGGCAACCCTGACAGGAGGGCGAAGTGAGAACGTTGAGCACGCCGTCCGAGGACCTCCGCTGTTCGTTCTGCAACAAGCCGCACACGGAGGTGGCCAAGCTGGTCGCCGGACCCGGCCTGAACATCTGCAACGAGTGCGTGGACCTGTCCGCGGCCATCATCGAGGAGTACCGCGACAAGCCGGTCGAGATCCGCCTGCCGATGTGGGAGTCGATGACGGACGAGCAGATGCTCGACCACATCCCACGCGTGTTGGCGGCGGCCGATCAGGTCGAAGCCAACCTGCGCTCCTGGGTCCAGGAGCTGCGCCGGCGAGGAGTGACCTGGGCGAGGATCGGAAAGGCCCTGGGCATCTCCCGCCAGGCGGCCTGGGAGCGTTTCTCAGGCGAGGAATAACCCGCGTCCCTCTAGCCGTCAACGCGCACAGCGCCCGAAGCAAGGCGCTGTGCCCCCACGCCGCCACAGGGACGGGCAAGTGTCAGGGGAGGCGGCCGAAGTCTCCGTCCTTGATGCGCTCGAGCAGAACGGCGAACTCTGCGCGGGAGACGGTGAGGTGTACCGCTGCCGGAGCTTTGGAGTCTCGCGGGCCGATGCCCTGCGACAGGCCCGCGACCTCGACGCATGCCTCGTCGTTGATCACGCCGCTGTGGGAGCTCTTGCGCCACCGCACACTCATGGAAGCATCTCCGTGCCGATCGAGCTAGCGTGGCTTGCTGATCGCTGGCTGTCTGCCGCGGCGCTCCTGTTGCGTGTCCAGTGCAGGGGGCAGACGTCCCTGTTCATGGAGTCGATCGAGCGTTCCGTTCTTGATCCTCTCAACGAGAGCTGCGAACTGCGTGCTGGATAGAGGCAGGTGTCCTGCTTCAGGGTTCTTAGAGTCTCGCAGACCGACTCCTTGTTGCAGCACGGCGACCTCGACGCATGCCTCGTCGTTGATCACGCCGCTGTGGGAGCTCTTGCGCCACCGCACACTCATGGATGCCTCTTCAAGTACTGATCAATAAGATTGCGAGAGCCGTCCTCTGCCAGGGCCTTCGCGCCGATACGGTGGAACGTATCCTCTATCTCTCTGACTTCGCTCGGCGCTTCGATCAAGCGGCCGCCCCCTGAGCGCCTGAGTACGCGACGTCGCGAGACTCCTGGCTGATGATCTGTATCGGGCCGTCCATCCCCTGGTACTCGCCTGCCTCGAAGGGCACGACGCGCAGGATGACGTCCCGGCGATCGGCCATCTCCCGCAGATGAGCGAGCTGCGCCCGCATGACGTCCCGCCCGCCGATGGGGCGCGCAAGGACAGCTTCGTCGATGAGAAACCAGAGGCTCGCGAGGTGGTCGTTGGTCAGGATGCATCGCTTGCGTTCGAGGCGTCCGGCATGAACTTTGTCGAGATCCTTGTGCTTGGTCGGCTGAACGAGCGCCCAGGTGTACTCGTCGGTCTGTAGTGGAAGCGGCAGAACCTGCCCGTGGTACCACCGGATGGAATTCGCCGGCCTCTCGTACTGGATGAACTGTCGAAGCCGCTCGAGGTCGCGGCCCATGCGGGCGTACCAGAGGATCGGCTCTAGCAGCCGTCCAGTACCGCAGGACCCGTCGATGATCCTCGCGTGGTCTTCTTGGAGACGGTGTCGCTCGGCTTCAATGTTCGAAACAGTCGAGCGGGCTGCGCACGAAATCGCGCCGGGCATCGCCCATTGCCTGACTCATAGCAATCGTTGCAGTAAATCCTGACATAGGCGCATGACATGGAATCAAGCGGTCACGCATCCGTATGACCGGGCACCAGGCGGGCGGCCAGGCGCCCTCGGAAAGGCCTCACGCGATCAGGATGACCGATCAGGATGAATTGTCCGCTTTTGGACGCCAAGGGCGGTCGCTGCCCTCCCGCGGAGCCGCTCAGGCGTCTTCTATCGCGTAAGCCCCGCTAAGCCACTCTTTGGGAGAAACGGATGAGGAGCAGGCGAAGCGTGGTGGGGGCCGCCCTGGCGTCACTGCTGGCGGTCACGGTCGCGGGGACGCCAGGGGCCAAGGCCGAGCAGGAACCGCCCCGGGTCCTGGAGCAGATCGTGGCGGTGAAGCGGACAGACTGGGCCACGGTCTCCAAGCGGTTCCCGAACACACCGTCGTGGAACCCCACCGGCGACGCCCCCGTGGGAAGAAGCGTCAGGGCGAGGACGACGTACCGTTCGTTCTTCCGCATGGACCTGCGGCCGCTGGCCGGAGCGACGGTCCAGGCCGCAATGCTGGAGCACCCGGTCGTCTCGGCGGTCTCCTGTGACACACCGGCGCCCGAAGTGTGGGCGACCGGCGACATCGACGCCGCCACGACATGGAAGCGGCAGCCGGCCTGGCTTAAGAACGCGGGACCGACGTCTGGCACCTGCTCGGGACACTGGCTCGAGGCCGACCTCGCCGAGATCGTGCGCGACGCGGTCGCGGCCGGGCAGACGCAACTCACCCTCGGCATCCGGGCCGCCGACGAGTCCGACCCGCGCAGCTACAAGACCCTCAGCAACACCCCGATCATCTCGGTGACCTACAACAAGGCGCCCGACAAGCCGACCGCGCTCAGCATGCTCTCGCACTTCAAGCCGTGCGGCCCGGACCGGATGTGGGTCTCGCAGACCGCTCCGCAGCTCAACGCGACGATCACCGACCCCGACCGGAACGAGACCGGCGGCGGGGACCTCGTGACGGGCCGCTTTGAGTGGTGGCGGCCCGGCGGGGAACGGATCGGCGGCGCGGAGTCCTGGACGGGCAGCTCCGGCGCGAACTTCTCCGTCACCGTCCCGGAGGGCCAGCTCAAGGACGGCGAAACCTACGCCTGGCGGGTCCAGGGGTACGACTACGTGACCACCGGGCCATGGTCGGACTGGTGCGAGTTCACCGTGGACGCGACCCGGCCGGACAGGGGGCCGACGGTGACCTCCGACGACTACCCGCCGACCGGCGAGCACGGCGGAATCGGGATCCCCGGCACGTTCACATTCACCGCCAACGGGGTGGATGACATCGTCGAGTTCCACTACGGGGATTCGCCGGATGTCCTGAGGCCGGTGCCCGCCGACCGGCCGGGCGGCTCGGCAACCGTCACCTACACCCCGGTCCGCGCCGGCTGGCAGAGCCTCTACGTGCGCGGCGTCGACCGGGCGGGCAACCCCAGCCCGATCGTGCAGTACGAGTTCACGGTCGCCTGGCCCGCCGCCGCGGGAACCCGAAAGTAACATCCTCGGCCACCGGGCCGGCCGCGCCTCCGGCCCGGTGGCCCTCGGGCCGGAGGTGAGCGATGCTCTTTTCCACCCGTCCGGCAGGTTGGAGACCAACCGTGCGGCGATCTCCTGGAGCCTCGCTTCGCCTTCCTCCTCTGTCAGCGCCATGGTCACTCCCCATCCGGCTTTCCGCGGAGATCTCCACGAGATGCCCTGAGCGGATCAGGTCGGCGATCGAGTCGACCAGGTAGTACCCGCGTCCGCCTTCAACAGGTTCCCCTCGCCTTTCCGTTCCGGGAGACGTTTCGCGTTCGACCGGAAATCCGGGGTAGACGAGCAACGGCCGCTGCACGCGGTACACCTTTCGGGTGTGCTGATGAGGTCCGCCCCAAAGTCCGCGCCTGGAGAACGGGGGTCCGGTGTGAACAGGAAGACGTCGTCCTGTCCTCCGTAGCCGTCCAGCACCGTCCCCTCAAGAAGCTCCTTCGGCATCAGGTCACGCTGCTCACACACTCGGTCACGTGCGTTCGACTTCGAGCGCCACCCGTTCCGACCGCCGACCGCCGGCCGCTGGTCGCCGGTGGTGAGGAGTTGATCGGGTGCCGCGTGCCGTTGGGCGGGGGTCGTTCGGTGGGCGACCTCGGATGATGGGGGATCGTGGCGCGGGCACCCTGTGGGCACGGGCAGGATGGAGGACGTGAGACTCATCGATCAGCTTCCTCCGAGTACCGACGTCGACCCCGATGCGCTGTTCGAGGCGTTCGGACGGTGGGTGTCCGGACGCGGGATCACCTTGTATCCCACGCAGGAGGAGGCGCTGATCGAGGTCGTGTCCGGCGCCAACGTGATCCTGGCGACGCCGACCGGGTCGGGCAAGAGCCTGGTGGCGGCGGGGGCGCTGTTCACGGCGCTGGCGCGCGACGAGGTCGGGTTCTACACCGCGCCGATCAAGGCGCTGGTGTCGGAGAAGTTCTTCGACCTGTGCGAGGTGTTCGGCCGGGAGAACGTCGGCATGATGACCGGCGACGCCAGCGTCAACGCCGACGCGCCGATCATCTGCTGCACCGCCGAGGTGCTGGCGAACATCGCGCTGCGCGACGGCGCCGACGCCGACATCGGCGTGGTCGTCATGGACGAGTTCCACTTCTACGCCGAGCCCGAGCGCGGCTGGGCGTGGCAGATCCCGCTGCTGGAGCTGCCGCAGGCCCAGTTCCTGCTGATGTCGGCGACGCTCGGCGACGTCTCCTTCTTCAAGGAGGACCTGACCCGGCGGACGGGGCGGCCGACCGCGGTGGTGTCGTCGGCCGAGCGGCCCGTCCCGCTGATCTACGACTACCGCACCACGCCGCTGCACGAGACGATCGAGGAGCTGCTGAGCGAGCAGAAGGCCCCGATCTACCTGGTGCACTTCACCCAGGCCGCGGCGATCGAGCGGGCGCAGGCGCTGATGAGCGTCAACGTGTGCTCCAAGCAGGAGAAGCAGCGGATCGCCGAGATGATCGGCGGGTTCCGGTTCACCACCAAGTTCGGCCGGAACCTGTCGCGGTTCGTGCGGCACGGCATCGGCGTGCACCACGCGGGGATGCTGCCCAAGTACCGGCGGCTGGTGGAGCGCCTGGCGCAGGCGGGCCTGCTCAAGGTGATCTGCGGGACCGACACTCTGGGCGTCGGGGTCAACGTGCCGATCCGCACGGTGGTGTTCACGGCGCTGAGCAAGTACGACGGGCACCGCGTGCGCCGGCTGCGGGCCCGCGAGTTCCACCAGATCGCCGGGCGGGCCGGACGGGCCGGGTTCGACACCGTCGGGTACGTGGTCGCGCAGGCCCCCGAGCACGTGGTGGAGAACGCCAAGGCCCTCGCCAAGGCGGGCGACGACCCCAAGAAGCGGCGCAAGGTGCAGCGCAAGAAGCCCCCGGAGGGCTTCGTCGGCTGGGACGAGGACACCTTCCGCAAGCTGCAGGCCGCCGAGCCGGAGAAGCTCAAGTCGCGGTTCCAGGTCAGCCACGCCATGCTGCTGTCGGTGATCGCCCGGCCGGGCAACGCCTTCCAGGCGATGAAGAAGCTGCTCACCGACAACCACGAGGACCGGGCGGCGCAGCGCCGCCACATCTCCCGGGCCATCGCGATCTACCGGTCGCTGCTGGAGGCCGGGGTGGTGGAGGTGCTGGACGAGCCCGACGAGCAGGGCCGCTACGCGCGCATCACCGTCGACCTGCAGGAGGACTTCGCGCTCAACCAGGCGCTGTCGACGTTCGCGCTGGCCGCGTTCGAGACCCTGGACCCGTCCTCGCCCACGTACGCGCTGGACGTGCTGTCGGTGATCGAGGCGACGCTGGACGACCCGCGGCAGATCCTGGCCGCGCAGGAGAACAAGGCGCGCGGCGAGGCCGTCGCCGAGATGAAGGCGGAGGGCATCGAGTACGAGGAGCGGATGGAGCTCCTCCAGGACGTCACCTACCCCAAGCCGCTGGAGGAGGAGCTGGAGGCGGCGTACGCGGCCTACCGGGCCGAGCACCCGTGGGTCGCCGACCATCCGCTCAGCCCCAAGTCGATCGTGCGGGACATGTACGAGCGGGCGATGACGTTCACCGAGTACATCGCCCACTACGAGCTCGCGCGGGCGGAGGGGCTGCTGCTGCGCTACCTGTCGAGCGCCTACAAGGCGCTGCAGCAGACCGTCCCCGAGTCGATCAAGACGGACGAGCTGATGGACCTCATCGCCTGGCTGGGCGAGCTGGTCCGCCAGGTCGACTCCAGCCTGCTGGACGAGTGGGAGCAGCTGGCCCATCCCGAGGAGGGGCCCGTCGAGGAGCCGATCGAGGAGAAGGTCGCCAAGGTCACCGCCAACGCGCGGGCGTTCCGGGTGCTGGTGCGCAACGCGATGTTCCGCCGGGTGGAACTGGCCGCGCTGGAGAAGTACGAGCAGCTGGGCGAGCTGGACCCGGACCTCGGCGCCGACGGCTGGGCCGAGGCGATGGAGGGCTACTGGGCCGAGCACGACGACCTGCTCACCGGCCCCGACGCGCGCGGCCCCAAGCTCCTGATGATCGAGGAGGTGCCGGAGGAGGGCCTGTGGCGGGTCCGGCAGGTCTTCGACGACCCGGAGGGGCACCACGACTGGGGTATCAGTGCCGAGGTGGATCTGAAAGCCTCGGACGAGGCGGGGGAGGCGGTCATCCGCGTCACCGGCGTCGACCGGCTCTGACCGCCGACCGGCTCCAAGGAGGGGATTCCCATGGTCCAGGTGGCCGTCGCGCAGTTCGCGCCCGGGCTCGACAAGGAGCAGAACCTGGCGGACCTGCGCAAGCTCGTCGAGGAGGCGGCGGCCCGGGGCGCCCGGGTCGTGGTGCTGCCGGAGTTCGCCATGTTCACCGCGCCGCGCATCGACGAACGGTTCGTGGCGTCCGCCGAGCCGTTGGACGGGCCGTTCGTCACCGCGCTCGGCGAGCTGGCCCGGCGGCACGGCGTGCACGTGGTCGCCGGGATGGGCGAACGCGTCGACGATCCCGACCGCATCTCCAACACGCTGGTGGCCGTCGATCCCGACGGCGGGATCGCCGCGACGTACCGCAAGATGCATTTGTACGACGCGTTCGGTTTCCGCGAGTCGGACGTGGTGCGGCCCGGTGAGATCGCCGAGCCGGAGACGTTCACCGTCGACGGTCTGCGGTTCGGGATGCAGACCTGCTACGACGTGCGGTTCCCCGAGGTGACGCGGCGGCTGGTGGACGCGGGCGTGGACGTGCTGGCCCTGCCCGCCGACTGGGTGCCCGGCCCGCTCAAGGAGGACCACTGGCGCACGCTGGTGCGCGCCCGCGCCATCGAGAACACGATCTACGTGGCGGCGGCCGACCAGCACGGGCCGACCGGCGCCGGCAACAGCATGATCGTCGACCCGATGGGCGTGGTCGTGGCGTCGCTCGGGGAGGGCACCGGGACGGCGGTCGCCCCGGTGTCGGCGCAGCGGATCGCCGAGGTCCGCGCGACGAACCCGGCGCTGCGGCTGCGCCGCTTCACCGTCGTCCCGCGCACCTGACCCTGCGCCCGCCGCCTACGGGCGGCGGCCGACGCCCGTGACCAGCTCGCGCAGGCGCATCGGCCCGCCGGCGCCGCCCGCCAGCGGGGGCGTGTCCAGGCCCGCGCCGCTGCGCAGCCCGTCGAGGAACTCCCGCAGCGTGTCCAGGGCGTTGCGGCGGGGCCTCCAGCCCAGCTCGGTGTGGGCCCGGGACACGTCCATGATCGGCAGGTGCAGGGCGAGGTCCAGCAGCTGCGGCGAGGCCGGGACCAGGCCGAGCTCCCACGCGACGGTCAGCGCGGCCCGCACGCCGCGCGCGGGCATCCGGACCTTGCGGGCGTGCAGCAGCTCCGCCAGCTCGTCCGGGCCGATCACCGGGTCGGCGGCCAGGTTGAACGGGCCGCGCACGTCCCGGGTGACCGCCAGCCGGTACGCCTCCCCGGCGTCGTCGGAGTGCAGCGCCTGGAACCGCAGCCCGGGGACGTCCGGGACCACCGGGATCAGTCCCGGACGCACCAGCGGGTTCGGCAGGAACGGCCCGGCGAACAGTCGGCGCTGCCCGGACGCCGACTCCCGTTTGAAGATGAACCCCGGCCGCATCCGGACCACCCGGCAGCCGGGGTGCTCGGCCTGGAAGGCGTCCAACTGCCGCTCCACGTACGCCTTCTCCCGGCCGTAGGCGGCGCCGGGCCAGCTGTGCGTGGGCCAGGACTCGTCCACCGGGCGGTCCTTGGGGCCGGGGGAGTAGGCGCCGACGGACGAGGCGTACACCAGGGCGGGCACCCCCGCGTCCGCCACCGCCTGGAACACGCGGGCGCTGCCCACCACGTTGACGCGCCAGGTGATCGACGGGGCCCGGGTGGGCTGGAACAGCCAGGCCAGGTGGACCACGGCGTCCGCGCCGCGGAACAGGCCGGCCAGGTCGGCGTCGGTGACGTCGGCCCGGACCCACTCGGTCTTGTCGATCTCCAGCTTGGGGCGGCGGCGGGCGAGGCCCAGGATCGAGGTGATCTGGTCGTCGGCGGCCAGCGCCTGCACGGTGCTGGTGCCGACGTTGCCGGTGGCCCCTACGACGACGACCCGCATGATGCCCTCCTTCGCGAGGTCGGCTGCAGGTTCTCGCGCCGTACCCCGCGGCGCCCGGCCCATGCGTCCCCCGGCCGGGCCGGGTCAGGCGGCCTCGCCGGTGATCAGCCGCGTCACCTCGGCGCGCACGGAGTCCACGGCCACGCCGGAGGCCTCCAGGATCCGCACGGCGGGGCAGTCCTTGTCGTGCAGCACGCCCAGGAGCAGGTGGCCGGCCTCGATGCGGTTGTGCCGGAGCCTGATCGCGTGCCGCAGGGCCAGCTCCAGGGACTTCTTGGCGCCCTTGCTGAACGGCACGTGCCACCGCCTGCCGCGGCGCCACCGGCCGGGCGGGGCGTCCAGGGCGCCCTCGCCGAACGTCTCCTCCGTCGCCCTGCGCACCGCGTCCAGGTCGATGCCGATGGAGCGCAGCGCCTCGGGGTCGAGGGGGTCGTCGTCGGCCCCGGCGCGGGCGAGCCGGGCCCGCAGCTCGTGGACCTGCACGCCGTGCCCGCGCAGCGCCCGGCCCGCCGGGCCGTCGTCCTGGGCGAGGGCGAGCAGCAGGTGCTCGGGGCCGATGTGCCGGTGGCCCAGCTCCCGCACCGCCTCCTCCTGGGCCAGCGTCACCGCCGCCCGGGCGTCCTTGGTGAAACGTTCGAACATCGCCTCATCGCTCCTTCTTCAGGATCCGCCGGCCGCCGCCGTACTTCTTGTGGACCGCCTGGCGGCTCACCCCCAGGCACACCGCGATCTCCTGCCAGGACCAGCCGCGTTCGCGGGCGTTGGCCACCTGCAGCGCCTCCAGCCGTTCGGCCAGCTCGCGCAGCGCGCGCACGGCCCGCAGCCCGACGGCCGGGTCCTGGCTGCCCGCCTCTTTGGCGAGCGTCACTCCGTCGTCCATGCTGTCAATCTAGGTTGACAAGCGGAGAAGTGTCAACCCTTGTTGACATGCGTTCGGGCGGGCCGCGGGTCAGGCCGGAGCGAGCAGCGTGGTCAGCAGATCGTCCAGTTTGATCAGCCCGGCGGGACGGCCGTCCGCCGCCAGCACCAGGCCGAGCCGGCTGTGGTGGGCGCGCAGCGTCGCCACCGCCCCGGCCACCGGCGTGCCGATCGGCATCGCCGGCACCGGATGGGCCATGTCGCGCGCCGTGGTCCGGGCGCCCCGGGCGAGCGCCACGTACGCGTCCCGGACGTGCACCATCCGCGCGGGCCGCCCAGGCGCGATCCCGCGCACCATGAGGCGGATGAGACCGTGCCGGGCGGCGGTGTCCACGATCTCCCGCGGGGTGGCGGTCGGCGGCACCGCCACGATGTCGCCGATCGGGACCACCAGGTTCGCCAGCGGGGCGCGCGGCGCGTCCAGGGCGGCGGTGAGCAGCCGCACGTCCGTCTCCCCGATCAGCCCCAGCCGCCGCGACTCCATCACCAGGCTGCGCAGCTGCTCGGGCGTGCGCGACACGCTCGTCGTGTCCCGCGGCGGCACGCCCACCAGCCGCAGCAGCAGGTTGGTGGCGGCGTTCAGCGCCGCCAGCGCCGGGCGGGTGACCGCCGAGAACGCCCGGAACGGCGGCGCCAGCAGCATCGCCGACCGCTCCGGATGCGTGATCACCCACGACTTGGGCGCCATCTCGCCCAGCACCATGTGCAGGAACGTCACCAGGCCCAGCGCGAGCACGAACGCCACGGCGTGCGCCGCCGCGCTCGGCAGCCCGGCCGCGTGCGCGAGCGGCACGAGCCTGTCCGCGATCACCGGTTCGGACACCAGGCCCAGCCCCAGCGAGCACATGGTGACGCCCAGCTGAGCCCCCGCCAGCATCAGCGACAGCTCGCGGATCGCCGCCACCGCCGACCGGGCCGCCCGGCTGCCGCGCGCCGCGGCCCGCTCCAGCCGCGGCCGCCTGGCCGCCACCAGCGCGAACTCCGAGGCGACGAAGAACCCGTTGCCCGCCAGCAGCGCCGCCGTCACCGCCAGGCCCGTCGGCAGGTTCACTCCACGCTCCTCTCCCGGCCCTCGCGCGCCGCCGGGACCGCGCGGATGCGGATCGTCTCGGGGACGTGCCGGCGCACCGTCACCACCTCCACCACGGCGCGGCGCGGCGGCTCGTCCAGGCGGGACGGCGGCAGGTCCACGGTGACCACGTCGCCGGGCTCGGCGACCCGGCCGAGCCGTTGCAGCAGCAGCCCGGCGACCGTCTCGTAGTCGCCCTCGGGCAGCGCGATCCCGGTCTCGTGCGCCACCTCGTCCACCCGCAGCCCCGCGTCGGTGACCCACCACCGGCCGCGCCGCCGCGCCGGGACGACGCCCGCGTCCAGCTCGTCGGCGATCTCCCCGACCAGCTCCTCGGCCACGTCCTCCCAGGCGATCAGCCCGGCGAACCCGCCGTACTCGTCGATCACGCAGGCCACGGCGGTCCCCGCGGCCTGCAGCCGCCGCACCACGTCCGGCAGCGGCAGGCTGGTCGGCAGCATCGGCGCGGGCCGCGCCACCTCCCCCACGGGGGTGCGCGCGCGGGGGTCCAGCCGCACCAGCTCCTCCAGGCCCACCACGCCCAGCACGTCGTCGACGCTGTCGCCGACCACCGGATAGCGGCTGTGCCCGGCGGAGGCGATCACCTCGGCCATGTCGGCGACCGGCGTGCCCGCCGGGACGGTCACCACGTCCACCCGCGGCACCATCGCCTCCTCGGCGGTGCGGTCGGAGAACGCCAGCGCCCGTTCCAGCAGCTCGGCGTGCTCGCGCTCCAGCTGCTCGCCGGACTCGCCGATGATGTGGCCGAGCTCCTCCAGCGTGGCGCCGTGGTGCAGCTCCTGCACCGGCTCGACGCCGACCGCGCGCAGCAGCCGCTCGGCCGCGCCGTCGAAGAACCGGATCAGCGGCGCCGCCGCCGTCAGGTAGACCAGCGTGGACGGGGCCAGCGCGCGGGCCAGCGGCTCGGCCTTGGCCAGCGCCAGGTTCTTCGGGAACAGCTCGCCCAGCACCATCTGGACCACCGTGGCCAGCGCCAGGCCCGCGGCGACGGCGAACCCGCCGACCGCGCCCGCCGGGACGCCGGCCGCCGCCAGCGCCGGGGCGATCAGGTCGGCCAGCGCGGGCTTGGCGAGGAACCCCACCACCAGGGCGGTCACGGTGATGCCCAGCTGGGCGCCGGACAGCATGAACGACAGCCGCTCCATCACCCGCACGGCCCGGGCGGCGCGTCGGTCGCCCCCCGCCGCCAGCGCCTTCAGCGCGGGCCGGTCGGCGGTGACGAACACGAACTCCTGGGCGACGAAGTACCCGGTCGCGGCGGTCAGCACCACGACGGCCGTCAGCCCGAGCGCCAGGTCCACCGAGCCTCCCTCCCGTGCGGGGAACCTGGAGATTTTCCATATCCCCGCTCCGCCGTCCACCACTCGGGACGGCGCCGCCGCGGCGGACCGCCCGAGGAAGCGCGAGAAAGCGGGGAGGTGTGTTCGAGGGGCGCCACGGGGAAGGGCCTATTTGGCATTCTGGAGTGAGTTCCGCCATATGCGGGAGGAACGACAGGGCATCGGTTGCATGGTTCCCTGAGCGCCGGGAGTGCCCATGACCGACGACAACAGTCCCCGTCCCGTCTTCGATCCGGCGATCCCGACCGACGACCGGGCGCTGCTGGCCGCGGCGCCGGAACGGCTGACCCCGGCGAGCCTGCCCGCCCCGCCGCCGGCCCGGGCGAGCGCCGCCACGATCCTGGGCAGGGCGATCTGGATCCCGCTGTTCGCGTTCTTCTACGGCGTGCTGCCCGGAGGCTGGCTGCGGGTGCTCTTCCTGACCTCCCTGGACGACGACGACCTGTCGGGCGGGGCGTCCCGGTGGGGCCGCACCGCGGTGGCCGCCATGATGATCACCCCGGCCGTGCAGATCGTCCTGATCCTGCTCGGCCGCGGCGAGCTGGCCGCGCTGCTGGCGGCCGGCAGCTTCGTCGCCTGGACGGTCGGCGCGCTGCGGCACCTGCGGGAGCCCGCCTCCTCCCGGGCCGCCCGCGAGCACCACGGCCGCTACCTGCTGCCCGCCGACTTCGACCGGCCCGCGGCCCGGCTGCTGGTCCGGGCCCAGCGGGCGATCGACACCGTGCTGGCGTCCCGGGCGCACGGCGCCGGGCTCCTCGACGACGTCAACAACGCGGTGGTGCTGCCGCGCCAGGAGTGGGCGATCGCGTGCGCGCTGGCCGAGCACACCCGGCTGCGCCGCGACCGCCGCGCCCAGCGGCCCGAGCTGCTGACCGCGCCCGTCCGCGAGCTGCTGGAGCCGCAGCGCCGCGCCCTGGAGCTGTCGGTGCGGGCGATCACCGAACGGGTCGAGGCGCTGGAGGAGTACGCCCGCCGGGCCCGCTCCGCCGACGACGCCTACCACGAATGGCAGGTGCTGCGGCGGCTGCCCGAGCAGAACGCCCGCTACCAGGACCTGCTGGCCCGCACCGTCGGCCACGACCTGGCCCGCGACGAGATCAGGCGGCTGGCCGACGACGCCCGCCGCGCCGAGAACGCCCTGCGCGACAGCATCCGCTCCGCCCTGCGCACGGGCCGCTTCCTCACCGAGATCCCGGCCTGACCGGCGCCGTCACCCCGCCGTCCGCGGCGCCGGCTCGGCCGCGGCGGCCGCGTCCGCCGTCGCGGGACGGCGGTCCAGGACGGCGCCGAGCGCGACCGTGCCGAGCGCGGCCAGGCCCAGCCCGGCGCCGATCCACCCGACCGCCGGATACCCGGCGCCCGCGTCGATCGCCAGGCCGCCCAGCCACGGCCCCGCGGTGATCCCGACGTTGAACGCCGACACGTTGGCGGCCGTGGCCAGCGTCGGCGCCGCTCCGGCGAGCGCGAACACCCGGGTGTTCAGCGCCGGGGCGCAGGCGAAGCCGAACGCGCCCAGCAGGAAGACCAGCGGCACGGCCAGGGCGGGCGTGCCCAGCGACAGGGCCAGGGCCGCGGAGACGGCGACGGTCGCCGAGATGCCCGCGTACAGCGTGCCGAAGGGGTGCGCGTCGGACGTGCGGCCGCCGATCGTGATGCCGACGAGCGACCCGACCCCGTACAGCACGAGCACGGCCGGCACCCACCGTTCGGCCAGCCCGGTCGTGTCGGTGAGCATCGCGCCCAAGTAGCCGAACGTCACCAGCAGCGCCCCCGTGGACAGGGCCGTCGTGCCGTAGGCGAGCCACAGGCGAGGGGCGGCCATGACGCGCAGCTCGTCGCGAACCCGGGGCGCGGCGGCCGGGTCGGGGCGACCGCCGGGCACCGTCGCGATGACACCGGCCATGGCGAGCGCCGACAGCGCGGCCACCGCCCAGAACGCCGCCCGCCAGCCCAGGGACTGCCCGATGAGCGTGCCGCCGGGCAGCCCGACGATGGTGGCGACCGTCAGCCCGCCCGCGACGACGCTCATCGCCCTGCCGCGCGCGTCCTCGGCCACCAGGCCCAGCGCGGTGACCGACGCGACCGCCCAGAACCCGGCGTACACGAACGCGCCGACCGCGCGGGTCGCCAGCAGCAGCCCGTAGCCGGGCGCCAGCGCGCCCGCCACGTGGGTGAGCGCGAAGACCGCCAGGAAGGCCAGCAGGGCGGCGCGGCGCGACCGGCGCAGGGTCAGCACGGCCAGCACGGGCGCGCCGACCAGCATCCCGGCGGCGAACGCCGAGATCAGCAGCCCGGCCCGCGGGACGGACACGCCGAGGTCGGCCGCCATGCCGGGCAGCAGCCCGGCGATCATCAGCTCCGAGGTGCCCTGGGCGAAGATCGCCAGGCCCAGGACGTAGACGGCGGCGGGCATGGTGCCCCCTCTCGTTTTGAGATGAACAGTCCAAAACTGGCGCGAAAAAAGAGGCGGCTCGGCGGGCCGGGCGGCAGCTCAGCCGAACGCGGGCGTCACAGCGCGTCCAACGCGGTGCGGGCGATCGCCTCGAGGGCGCCGCGGTCGGCGCCGCCGCGCTGGGCCACCCGCATCCCGCCGAGCACGGCGATGACGAAATGGGCCAGGTCGTCGGGGTCCTTGTCCGGATCGATCTCGCCGGTGCGCCGCCCCTGGTCGAGCACCGCGCGCAGCGCCGCGAACCGCCGCTCGTAGTTGCGCCGCAGCCACGCCGCGGTCTCGGGGTCGCGCTGCCCGAGCTCGACGGTCGCGTTGACCACCAGGCAGCCCGCCGGGTCGTCCGGATCCGACTCGACCACGTGCCGCATCAGCGCCCGCACCTTCTCCCGGACGGGCAGGTCGCCGTCCAGGACCTCCATCATCGCCGCGTCCTTGGCCTCGGCGTAGCGGCGCAGGGCGCGGGTGAACAGGTCGCGCTTGCTGCGGAAGGTGTTGTAGATGCTGCTGCGGCCCAGGCCCGTCGCCGCGCACAGGTCCTGGGTGGACGTCGCCTCGTACCCGGCGGTCCAGAACGCGCGCATCGCCGCGTCCACCGCCCGGTCCTCGTCGAACCGCCTCGGTCGCGCCATGCCCGCACGCTAACAGGTTTTGGAACGACCGATGCAAAACCTCAGCGGAACACCTTGCCCGGATTGAAGATCCCGGCCGGGTCGAACGCCTCCTTGACGGCCCGGTGCAGGGCCAGCACCGCCGGACCGGCCTCGTCGGCCAGCCCCCGCATCTTCAGCAGCCCCACCCCGTGCTCGCCGGTGACGGTCCCGCCCAGGGCCAGCGCCTCGTCGATGATCCGGTCGAACGCCCGCTCCGCCCGCGCCCGCGCCGCCTCGTCCCCCGGCGGGACGATCATCAGCGGGTGCAGGTTGCCGTCCCCGGCGTGCGCGACGTTGGCGATCCGGATCTCCTCCTCGGCGCCGATCCGCTCGATCCGGGCCAGCATCTCCGGCACCAGCATGCGCGGCACGCACACGTCCTCGGTCAGCACCGGGCCGAGCCGCTCCAGCGCCGGGTAGACCAGGCGCCGCGCCGCGAACAGCGCGTCGGCCTCCTCCGGGTCGGTGGACCGCGCGCTCCACGCGGCGCCCGCCGACGCGAAGCACGCCTCGATCGTCGCGGCCTCCTCGTCCCCGGCCGCGCCCGGCGCGTCGCACCGCGCCAGCAGCAGCACGTCGCCGCTGTCGCTCAGCCCCATCTGCTTCCAGTCGTCCACGGCGCGCAGGCAGTACCGGTCGACCAGCTCGAGCGCGCTCGGCACCACGCCGGACGACGTCACGGCGGCGACGGCCCGTCCCGCGTCGGTCAGCGCGTCGAAGCAGCCCACGACGGTGCGCTCGGCGGCCCGCGCGCCGCGCAGCCGCACCGTCACCTCGGTGATCACTCCGAGCGTGCCCTCCGACCCGACCAGCAGCCCCGCCAGGTCGTACCCGGCCACGCCCTTGGCGGTGCGGCGGCCCACCCGCACCACCTCGCCGCGTCCCACGACCGCCTCCAGGGCGAGCACGTAGTCGCGGGTGACGCCGTACTTCACGCAGCACACGCCGCCGGCGTTGGTGGCGACGTTGCCGCCGATCGTCGACCACGGGGAACTGGCCGGGTCCGGCGGGTACCACAGGCCGTGCTCGGCGCACGCCGCGCGCAGATCGTCGTTCACCACGCCCGGCTGCACCACGGCCAGCCGCTCGTCGGCGTCGATCCGCAGGATCCGGTCCATCGCCTCGAACGAGATCACCACGCCGCCCGCGACGGCGTTCGCGCCGCCCGACAGCCCGGTGCCCGCCCCGCGCGCCACGACCGGCGCGCCGCGCTCGGCGCAGCACGCCACCACCGCCGCCACCTCGGCGGTCTCCCGCGGCCGCACCACCGCGGCGGGCGGCTCGTAGGGGGCCCAGGCCGCCTGGTCGTGCGCGTAGGACGCCAGGACGTCGGGGTCGGCGACGACCCGGCCGGCGGGGAGGGCCCGTTCCAGCGCGGCAGCGATCTCGGTCATACCGGCACAGTATTCGCTCCGATCGGCGAGCCGGGCGTTTCCTTCGCGGCGGGTCGTCCCCCCGCAGACGGGCACGGAGCCTCGCTATCATGAGGTGATCGGCCGAGGTCCGGACGGTGACCCGGCCGGCGACGGGGCGCCGGGAGCGCGGCCCCCGCCAATCCCCAGGAAGACCGGCTGAGGGCCGGTCCTTTTCGTGCCCGCGCGCCCCCTCGGCGGGGCGGGCGATTCCGTGAGGAGGGTGACGTCCATGTATCCCAGGGACGGCCGAGGGAACGCGGTCGAGGGGAGCCCGTCCTTTCCCCAGGTCGAGCGCGAGATTCTCGACCTCTGGGCCGAGGGCGACACCTTCCGCCGCTCGGTGGAGGCGCGTCCGGCCGGGCGGCGGGGCTCCAACGAGTACGTGTTCTACGACGGGCCGCCGTTCGCCAACGGGCTGCCGCACTACGGCCACCTGCTGACCGGGTACATCAAGGACGTCGTCCCGCGGTACCGCACGATGCTCGGCCGCCGCGTGGAGCGCCGCTTCGGCTGGGACTGCCACGGCCTGCCCGCCGAGGTCGAGGCGGAGAAGCAGCTCGGCATCACGACCAAGACCGAGATCCTCGACATGGGCGTCAAGCGGTTCAACGACGCCTGCCGCGAATCGGTCCTGCGGTACGTGGAGGAGTGGCGGCGGTACGTGACCCGCCAGGCCCGCTGGGTCGACTTCGACAACGACTACAAGACGCTCGACCTGGACTTCATGGAGAGCGTCATGTGGGCGTTCAAGACCCTCTACGACAAGGGCCTGATCTACGAGGGCTTCCAGGTCCTGGCGTACTGCTGGCGCTGCGAGACCCCGCTGTCCAACGCCGAGACCGGCCTGGACGACTCCTACCGGGAGCGCGTCGACCCGTCCGTCACGGTCGGCTTCGAACTGGAGTCCGGCGAGACCCTGCTGGTGTGGACGACCACCCCGTGGACGCTGCCCAGCAACCTCGCCGTCGCCGTCGCCCCCGACGTCGACTACGTCGTCGTCGCCCACGAGGGCAAGGAGTACGTCATCGCCGAGGCCCTCCTCGACCGCTACCGCAAGGAGCTCGCCCCCGAAGGCGCCGAGCCCGCCGTCGCGCGGCGGCTGCGCGGCGCCGACCTCGTCGGCCGCCGGTACCGGCCGCCCTTCGACTTCCTCGCCGGCACCGAGAACGCGTTCCAGGTGCTCGCCGGCGACTTCGTCACCACCGACAACGGCACCGGGATCGTCCACATGGCGCCCGCCTTCGGCGAGGACGACCAGCGGGCCTGCGACGCCGCGGGCATCCCGACCGTCGTCACCGTCGACGACGCCGCCCGCTTCACCTCCCAGGTGCCCGACTACGCCGGGCAGCAGGTCTTCGAGGCCAACAAGCAGATCATCCGCGACCTGCGGGAGCGGGGCGCGCTGCTGCGGCACGAGTCGTACGCCCACTCCTACCCGCACTGCTGGCGCTGCGACACCCCGCTGATCTACAAGGCCATGTCCAGCTGGTTCGTGGCCGTCAGCAAGTTCCGCGACCGGATGGTCGAGCTCAACGACGAGATCCACTGGGTGCCCGGGCACGTCAAGAAGGGCGCGTTCGGCAAGTGGCTGGAGAACGCCAAGGACTGGTCGATCAGCCGCAACCGGTTCTGGGGCTCGCCGATCCCGGTGTGGAAGTCCGACGACCCCAACTACCCGCGCGTCGACGTGTACGGGTCGCTGGACGAGATCGAGCGCGACTTCGGCGTCCGCCCCGCCGACCTGCACCGCCCCACCGTCGACGAGCTGGTGCGGCCCAACCCCGACGACCCGACCGGCAAGTCGATGATGCGGCGCGTCCCGGCCGTGCTCGACTGCTGGTTCGAGTCGGGCTCTATGCCGTTCGCGCAGGTGCACTACCCGTTCGAGAACGGCGACTGGTTCGACGACCACTACCCGGGCGACTTCATCGTCGAGTACCAGGGCCAGACCCGCGCCTGGTTCTACTACCTGCACGTGCTCGCCACGGCCCTGTTCGACCGGCCCGCGTTCCGCACCTGCCTGGCGCACGGCATCCTCCTCGGCGAGGACGGCCGGAAGATGTCCAAGAAGCTGCGGAACTACCCGGACGTCTACGAGATGTTCGACCGGTACGGCGCCGACGCCATGCGGTGGTTCCTGCTCAGCTCGCCGGTGGTGTCGGGCGGGGACATGCCGGTGACCGAGGCGGGCATCCGCGACGCCGTCCGCCAGGTGATCAAGCCGATGTGGAACGCCTGGCACTTCTTCGCCCTGTACGCCAACGCCACCCCGTACGAGGCGAAGTTCCGCACCGACTCCCCGCACGTGCTGGACAGGTACATTCTCGTCAAGACCGGGCGGCTGGTGCGGGACGTGCAGGCCGCCCTGGACGGCTACGCGCTCGGCGCCGCCTGCCAGCACATCCGCCAGTTCCTCGACACGCTGACCAACTGGTACGTGCGCCGCTCCCGCGCCCGGTTCTGGGACGGCGACGCCGACGCCTTCGACACCCTCTACACGGTGCTGGAGACGCTGTTCCGGGTCGCCGCGCCGCTGCTGCCGCTGATCACCGAGAAGGCGTGGCGCGGCCTGACCGGCGGCGAGTCGGTGCACCTCACCGACTGGCCGGACGCGGCCGCCTTCCCGTCCGACGACGCGCTCGCCGACGGCATGGACCGCGCCCGCGAGGTGTGCTCGGCCGCGCTGTCGCTGCGCAAGGCCGCCGACGTGCGGGTCCGGCTGCCGCTGCGCACCCTCACCGTCGCCGCGGCCGACGCCGACACGCTCCGCCCGTACCTGGACCTGGTCGCCGACGAGGTGAACGTCAAGCGCGTCGAGCTCAGCGACGACGCCGCCGAGCACGCCGAACGCGTGCTCACCGTGCTGCCCCGCGTGCTCGGCCCGCGCCTCGGCAAGGACACCCAGAAGGTCATCCGCGCCGTCAAGAGCGGCGACTGGGAGGAGCGCGACGGCCGGATCGTCGCCGGCGGCGTCGAGCTGGAGGAGGGCGAGTACGAGACCCGCCTGGTGCCGCGCGACTCCGGCCAGGCCGCGCTGATCGGCGACGGCGTCGTCGTCCTCGACACCGAGATCACGCCGGAGCTGCGCGTGGAGGGGCTCGCCCGCGACCTGGTGCGCGTCATCCAGACCGCCCGGCGCGAGCTCGGCCTGCACATCTCCGACCGGATCACCGTCGCCGTCGACGGGTCGTCCGAGGTGGCCGCCGCCGTGGAGGCGCACGCGGCGTTCATCGCGGGCGAGACCCTCGCCGAGGACCTCCGCTTCGGCGAGACCGGCCCCGACGCCTACAAGGGCGAGGTCGGCGACGGCGACCCGGTCACCGTCTCCGTCCGCCGCGTCTGATCCGCTTCGCCGCCCGGCCCGCCGCCACGGCGGGCCGGGCACGCTTCCGCGGGCCGGACGCCCGCGTCGTCCAGCACGCCACCGCAGGAGCCGACCCGTTCGGCGGGCTGCGCCATAACCTCGAACCGAGGCGGGCGCGACACAGAGCTCCTCTGCAGCGCCCGTCCGCGGCCGACCGCGATCAGTCGCCGCACCACCTGAAACCGGAACGTCACAGGCGGTCCGCCGTACGTCGTCAGAACGGATAGTGCGCGTGCTGGGTGGCGACGGTGAGCCAGCGGGTGTTGGAGAACGCCTCGATGCCCCAGCGCCCGCCGAACCTTCCGTACCCGGACGCCTTGAACCCGCCGAACGGGGCCTGCGGCTCGTCGGCCACCGACTGGTCGTTGACGTGCACGATGCCGGTGCGCAGACGCCGCGCCACCTTCAGCCCGTGCGTGGCGTTCTCGGTGATGATCCCGGCGGTGAGGCCGTTGTCGGTGTCGTCGGCCTTCGCCACGGCCTCGTCGTCGGTGGCGAACGTGTCGATGACGCAGACCGGGCCGAACGACTCGGCGTAGTACAGCTCGGCGTCCTTGGGCACGTCCGTCAGCACCGTCGCCGGGTGCACCGCGCCGTCCGGCTCACCGCCGCCGACCAGCACGCGGGCGCCCCGAGAGACCGCGTCCGCGACCAGGGCCGCCACGCGGCGCGCCGCGTCCGCCGAGATCAGCGGGCCGATCACGGTGGCCGGGTCGGACGGGGCGCCGGTCGGCAGCCCCGCCGCCTTCGCGGTGAACTTCGCGGTGAACTCCTCGGCCAGCGACGCGTGCACCAGCACCCGGTCGCCGGACATGCAGATCTGCCCGGCGTTCATGAACACGCCGAACACGGCGGCGTCGACCGCGTAGTCCACGTCGGCGTCGTCCAGCACGATGATGGCGTTCTTGCCGCCCAGCTCCAGCAGCGCGGGCTTGAGGTGGCGGGCCGCCGTCTGGCCGACGATCCGGCCCACCTCCGTCGAGCCGGTGAAGTTGACCGCGCGCACCCGCGGGTCGGCGATGAGCGCGTCGGCGACCGAGGCGGCGTCGGCCGGGTCGTTGCTGACCACGTTGAGCGCCCCGTCCGGCAGCCCGGCGTCGCGCAGCACGTCGGCGACGAAGTACCCGCAGGCCAGCGGGGCGTTCTCGCTGGGTTTGAGCACCACGGCGTTGCCGGCCGCCAGCGCCGCCGCCACCGCCCGCACGCCCAGGATGATCGGGGCGTTCCAGGGGGAGAACGCGGCGACCACGCCGACCGGTTCGCGCACCGCCAGCCCGAGCGCGCCCTCCTCCTGCGCCGCCAGCACCTCGCCGCGCGGCGCGGTGATCGCGGCGGCGGCCTCGCGCAGCATGTCGGCGGCCAGGGCCACGTTGAAGTACGCCCACGGGCGGGTGCCGCCGACCTCGCCGGCCATCAGCGCGGCGGCCTGCTCGCGGCGCTCCTCCAGCAGGTCGGCGGCCTTCAGGAAGATCGCCCGGCGGGCGAAGGGGGCGACGTCGGCCCAGCCCTCGAAGGCCGCCTGCGCGGCGTCCACCGCGAGCGCCACGTCCTCGGGACCCCCGGCGGCGACCGTCGCGAACGTCTCGCCGGTGTAGGGATCGAGGTCCGCCGTCGTACGGCCCGACCGCGCGGGGGCGTCCTTGCCTGCGATCAGCAGCTGTCGGGTGGTGGTCATCCTGCCAGCCTTGTGGTCTACGCCACAGTCGTGCAGGATCATCTTCCGCTGAGTGGAAGGCCAGATCGTGACGCGGCGGGCCGACCGGGAAGGCTCCCGCCGCACGGGGCACGGCGGGAGCCTTCAGGAACACGTACGCATCAACGGCCCTCCGCAGCTCGACCCAGCTGATCGCGCGCTTCACGCGGGGGACCCGCAGCCCTTGTCGAACCGTTGCTGCAACGAAGCGACCCGCTGCCGGCAGCCCGCCCGCCGTGATGCCTCTGATTTCGTGGCGGACCGTCGTTGACGACGAAGTGCACAACACGCCAACAGGGGCGTCGCGAGGTTATCCACAGATTCCGGAGTGCCTTCCGTAGAGCGTCGGCCAGAGCGCACCATCATCGGCATGAACGCGCTTGCATCGCCCGGCACCGGCGCCGCCGACCTCACCTGGAGACGCGTCCGGTCCGGTCTGGCCGTCCCCGTCGGCGTCGACACCGCGGTTCCTCTCGAGCGGGCCGACTCCCTGACCGCCCGAGCGGCCGTGATCAGCCGTCTCCTGGCGCCGGACGCGGTCATCGCCCGCAGGACCGCCGCCTGGATCTGGGGCCTGGACGTGCTGCCTCCCGGAGTGGACGAGCGCCGATGGGACGTCGAAGTGGCGCTGCCCGGCCACGGCGAGGCAGGGGACGAATTGTCGGACGAGGACATCGTCGAGGAGGGCGGCGTCAAGGTGACCTCCATGGCGCGTACGGCGCTCGACTGCGCCCGCTGGCTGCCGCGCCGCGAGGCCGTGGCGGCCCTCGACCAGTTCCTGCGGCGCGGCGTCGATCCGGCGTCCCTGGCGGCCATGGCCCGCGGGCTCGCCGGAAGCCCCAACGCCCGGCGGTTGCGCGACGTACTGCGTCTCGGCGATGCCGGAGCCGCATCCCCGGGAGAGAGCTGGACGCGGGTGATGGTCATCGACACCGGCTTTCCTCGACCGCGCACCCAAATCCCTGTCAACGGACCCCGCGCCGAGCCGCTGTTCATCGACCTGGGCTATGAGGACTACCGCGTCGGCCTGGAGTACGACGGCGAACGCCACCACACCGAGGCCCGAGCCCGGGCCCATGACGAACGCCGCCGCCGGTGGCTGCGAAAGGAGGAAGGGTGGGAGATCATCCCCGTCACCAAGAACCTGCTCGTCCGGCCCGCCCCGTACATGGAGGCCCTGCTCACCGCTCTGCTGCGACGCGGGTGGAATCCGGACGACGCCACGATGAACCGCATCGCCACCCGCCTGGCCCGGCTCAACCGCCGCCCGCCGCGTTGACACCGGACAGGAAGCGTCCACGCGACCACCGAACGGGTGCCGCTTCAGACGTCCCGCAGCGACCGGCGAACGCGTTCATGGTGCTGCTCGCTCTGCTAGCGGCCTTCCATCGGGCTTGGTCTCTTCGGCGTGTCACCGCCCCAAGCGCCCGTGTCGCATGCCGGCCGCCTGTCGGCGGTACGCGGCGACCTGCTGACGGTCGGCGGACCGTCCCGAACGGCCCACCAGGAAAGCGGCCCGATCCTTCGCAGTCGTCAGAGCACATGAGCAGGTCGGGAAGTCCCGCACCGCCCAGCCGAGCGAACGCCCCGTCCGAAAAGACACCCCTTCGGGAGCAAAACCGAACGCCCATGGCGAGGACGGACGTCATGGGGCATGCGGGGACGCAAGCTCTCGCGACGCGGGAGGGCGACGGCGGTGGGTCCGCCACGGGCGCGGCCGCATGGCCGAGGCGTCGCTCTGCGGCGCGCCCGGGCATCGCGTCGACCGTGGTCGCGTCAGTTCTGGCGTTCTTCGGCGACCGTGTGGCCCTGCCGCGCCGGACGAACCAGGCACATCAGAGGCCTGTGGGCATCGGGGCGGCGTCTCTGGCGGCGGCGTTCGCGGCCGCCGCGCAGCCCGCCCTGATCATGAGTGGACGTCACACGCGAGCCCCCGGTCGGCACCGCCGAACCCGGTCGCGTCGCCTCCGCGCCCTCCCCGGGTTCGGGGGCGTCCGGCGTGGCGCCCGCCTAGATCACGTAGGCTGTCCTCGCCATCGAATCAGCCGTTCTGAGGGGTCACATGGAATCCGGCGACGGGGACGCCGGGGCCGTCGTCGGCGACGACCCGCTTCTCCCACTGGTGCTGACGGTGCTGGAGCACCACGGTTACACCTGCACGGTGATCAGCGCGAACGAGGTCGAGGTGTCGCGCCCCGACCGCGACGACGGCAACCGGAACCGCATCATGCTCACCAACCTGCGCCAGTGGACCGCGCTCGAGCCGCGCGACCAGTGGCCGGCGCTGGTGGCCGACTTCCTCGGCAGCCTGATCGCCGCGGCCGAGGCCGATCAAGACGACAGGCTCGACCTCGACGACTACGCGGCCGTGCGGTCGCTGCTGCGGATGCGCCTGTACTCCGACGAGATCGGCGACGAGCTGGACATCGTGCACCGTCCCGCGGCGCCCGGGCTCGCCGAGGTCGTGGTGATCGACAAACCCACGACCCTGATGATGCTGACCACCGAGATCGCGAAGGGGTGGCCCGTCGACCGGGACGAGCTGTTCCGCGTGGCACGGGAGAACGTCCGGTCCGACGGGCCGCTGGACGTCGACGTCCAACCCGCCGGCGAGACCCGGCTGGCGGCCCTGTACGGCGACACCGCCTACGTCACCGGGCACGCCCTGTGGGTCGGGGACTATCCGGTGACCGGTCCGTACGGGACGCTGCTCGCCGTCCCCAATCAGAGCGTGGTGCACGCGGCTCCGCTCGACCGGGCGTTCCCCCACGCGATGAACGCGCTGGTCGGACGCGCCTGGGAGGAGTACCTGCAGGGGCCGCGTTCGGTCCGTCCGCACATCTACCGATGGCACGAAGGCACGCTGACACTGGCGGGCCGGGTGGAGCAGTCGGCGGAAGGGTCGCTGGCCGTTCACATCACCCCGGAGTTCCAGGACTGCCTGGAAGAACTGATCCGCGGCTGACCCGCAGCGTGCGGAACGCCATCAGCCCCACCGGCACGGGCGCCCAGTAGGTGATCAGTCGGAACAGCAGGACGGCCTGCACCGCGGGAGCGGCGGCGACGCCCAGAGCGGCGAGCGCCGCGACCAGTGCCGCCTCTGTGGAGCCCATGCCCCCGGGCGAGGGCAGCGCCGTGCCCGCCGCCGCCCCGATCAGATAGGCCGCGAGCAGCGCCGTCATGTCGCCGGTGTCGGCGGCGCCGGGCACGGCGAGCACGCTGATCCCGAACGCCAGTCCGAGCACGAAAGTGGTGCCGGCGGAGGCGGCCAGGGTGAGCGCGAGGTCGCCGGGGCGGCGGCAGAGGTCCGTGACGCCTGCCAGGACCCGTCCCACCGGCGCCGAACGGACCGCGCGACGCCACCACAGGGCCGCGACGGGCACCAGGACCCCGGCCGCGGCGAGCAGCGGCCAGGACGGCAGCAGTCCGACGACGGTGGTGGCATGCGACCCCAGCGCGTCCGCCATGCGGTTCCCGCCGCCGCTCAGGGCCAACACGGCGCCCAACATGAGCAGGTCCGCGGGGACGCCCGCGATCTGGAGGGCCGCGACGGCGACGACCGCGCGCCCCGGCGGCATCCCGCGGCACACCAGGTACCGCGTGTTGACGGCTGCCGCACCAAGGCCGCCAGGGGTGACGCGGTTGGCCGCAGCGGCCGTGAACTGGGCCAACGTCGTCTCGACCATCGGCAGCCGATGCCCGGCCGCCCCTCGCAGTGCGACGGCGGCCAACACGTAGTGCACTACAGAAAGGAGCACCAGTGCCGGTACCAGTTCCCAGCGCACGCCGTGGAAGGCGGTTGCGGCCGTGCGCAGCGGCGCGGTGCCGTACACGAGCACGATCACGCTCACAACGCCGGTCAACAGCAGGCCGACGAATGCGCGCCGCTTCCAGCGCCCCGATCGCACCGGGCCGGGAAACGTCGCCACGGCCGCGGCACCGCCGACCTTCAGCTCGACCTCCTCAGACACCGCCCCCGCAGGCCGAGGCTCCTCGGACGCGAGTACCGCCGGCTGGGCGTCTGCCAGATGGGCTTGCGCAGGACGCGGGAGGCTCGCCCTGGTCGGAGAGCGCTCCGCAAGCTCGTGTGCCGCGGAATCGGCCTCGCCGGCAGTGTCCCCAGCCCGAGGACGAGTAGGCCGCCCTGATGCTCCGGGCGCAGAGCCGGTCGCCGCCGGGATCGCCTGGCCTGCGGCCAGGTCCGTTGATCTCGCGCTCGCAGGCGGCCTGGAGGCCGCGACCTCGAGGGCCGCTTCCTCCGGAGCCGCGGTCCCGACGGACGTCATATGGACGGCGCCGGCGGGGATGGTGTCCACACCTTAGTTGTCGACGTCCTGGCTGAAGGTTATGCAACCAGGCGATTCATCAGAGGCTAACGTTCATCGGATGTCGGGAGGAGGGGGAACCTGCCGCGGCGCCGGAACGTCCGCGCGCTCAACGCCAGTGATTCCTACGCATGCAAGGGGGCGATGATAGGGGAAGTCGAACGGTGAATTCTGCTTGCCACGTGGCTGACGATGCCCGTGCTGTTCGCGTAAGTCGCGTTCCGGAAGTGGGGGAGTGGCGTCCAGGCAGCGGACGCTTTCAACTTTGCGGTGTGCAGGCGGCGTCAAAGCGCCCGCTGTGGACCTGTGAGCCGACGCGTCGGGCATCCCCAGAAATGCGAAAGGCAAAAGAGCAGACCGCAGTATGGCATGGGCCCGACTCAGAACTCCGAAACCGAAAGGGTGCCGCAAGGGTCGTCAAGCGGACAGTTCTTCGGCGAGGGCGGTGACGAAGGCGTCGATCTCCGCTTCCGTGGTGGCGAACGAGCACATCCAGCGGACCTCGCCGGTGTGCTCGTCCCAGGTGTGGAAGGCGTAGCGCTTGCGCAGGCGGGCGGCGGCGTCCCTCGGCAGGACGGCGAAGACCGCATTGGCCTCCACCGGCCGGACGATCTCGACGCCCGGAAGGTCCCGGACCCGGACCGAGTCGGCCAGCCGTCGCGCCATCGCGTTGGCGTGCCGCGCGTTGCGCAGCCACAGGTCGCCGTCCAGGAGCGCGAGGAGCTGGGCGGACAGGAAGCGCATCTTGGACGCCAGCTGCATGCCCATCTTGCGCAGGAACGGCAGGCCGCGCACCGCCTCGGGGTCGAGCACCACGACGGCCTCGCCCATCATCAGGCCGTTCTTGGTGCCGCCGAACGACAGCACGTCCACTCCGACATCGGTGGTGAGCGCGCGCAGGGGGACGTCGAGCGAGGCGGCCGCGTTGGCGAGGCGGGCGCCGTCCATGTGCACGCGCATGCCGCGCTCATGCGCGCACGCGGTGACCGCCGCGAGCTGCTCGGGGGTGTAAACGGTGCCGAGTTCGGTGCTCTGCGTCAGGGACACGGCGGCGGGCTGCGCGTGGTGCACGTCGCCCCACCCCCAGGCGTACCTGTCCACCAGGTCCGGCGTCAGCTTGCCGTCCGGGGTGGGAACAGCGACCAGCTTGATCCCCGCGACCTTCTCGGCGGCGCCGCACTCGTCGACGTTGATGTGGGAGGTCTCGGTGCAGATCACCGAGCTCCAGCGATCCGTCATCGCCTGCAGGCCGACGATGTTGGCGCCCGTGCCGGTGAAGACGGGGAAGACCTCGGCCTGGTCGCCGAAGTGCCGTCGGACGACCTCGCGCAGCCGCGCGGTGTACGCGTCGTCCCCGTAGGCGGGCTGGTATCCGTCGTTGGCGGCGGCCAGGGCGGCGAGGATCTCCGGGTGCGCCCCGGCCCAGTTGTCGCTGGCGAACCCGGCGCTCGGACCGGGGGCGCCGTCAGGCTCCGGTGAGGTCAAGGCGTCGTCCGTTCAGTTCGTCGGCGGGGCGGTCCCACAGCTCGGCCACGGCCTGGGCGAGGTCGTCGACGTGGGTGTGCCGCGAGTAGTCGGCGTCCGGGGCGTCGCGCTTCATGGCGTCGGTCAGCAGGGCCCTGACCACGAAGATCGTCGCCGCCGAGGCGGTGCCGGACAGCGAGTCGGCCAGGGCCAGCGTCCACGCCTCGGCCGCCGCCTTGGCCGCCGCGTACGCGGCGTTGCCCTGGGCGGGGCGCTGCGCGGCGGGCTGCGACACGATCGCGAACCGTCCGGCGGGGGAGCGTCGCAGCTGGTCGTGGAAGGCGAGCGTGGTGTGCTGCAGGGTGCGGACGAGCAGGTCGTGCAGCAGTGTCCAGTCGGCCAGGTCGGTGTCGGCGAACGTCCTGCCGCCGCGCCAACCGCCCACCAGGTGGATCAACCCGTCCGCGGCGCCGTGCTCTTCGGCGGTCCGCTCCGCCCACGCCCGGGTGCCGTCGGCGTCGAGCAGGTCCACGACCGCGGGGTGCACGTTCGGCTCGTCCCACTGCCGCGGGCGCACGTCCCCCGCGACGACCCGTGCTCCGCCCGCCGCGAGACGGCGTACCACGGCCCGACCGGCGGGGCCGCCCGCGCCGGCCACCACGATCACGCGGCCGTCCACGCTCGAAGTCTGTGCCATGCGCTCATTCTGCACGCCCGCCGAACGACGGCCGACGCGGGATCACGCCGACGCGCCACCGGCCGCGGGGTGATCGCAGCTCGATCCGTTGACCAGAAAGCCGGTATCGGCCGCATCGGCCGGCCGCTTGGCGCTCTGATAGGCACGGCCGCTCGCGGCCAGATAGCCGTCGGCGAACCGTTGGATCGGTCAGGACGCCGTTTTCCGGTCTGCGCGAGGGCGGGCGGTCAGGGGGCGCGTCTCACCTCCGACGGCGTCGTCGTCGGAGGTGAGACGGGTGCGCAGGGCGTCGAGGTCCTCGCCGAGGCGGGCCAGATTGGACTGGAGGTCGCGCCACAGGCCGACGCGCTGCTCCACGCGCGACAGACGTGCGCGCAGGTCGCCGACGCGTTGTTCGACGGTCTCCAGGCGGGTGCGGTCGGCCGCACTGTCGCGGCCCTGGCGGAAGACCCCGGAGGCGACGGCGGCGAGGTCGCGTTCGGTGTCGTCCATGCGTTCGTCGAGGCGGGGAAGGACGCGGTCGTTGAGCTGGGCGACGAGCGAATCCAGGTCGGACCGCAGCGAGCGCAGCTCCGCCCGCTGAGCGTCGAGGCTCTGCTCCATGCGGCGCAGGCGTTCCTCGTACTCCTCCCAGCGGGGCCGGTCCGGCCCGAGCCGGGCCACCAGGTCCAAGCCCTGCCGCAGGCGGTGCTCCGCCTCCGCGACGACGTGTCGGACGAGACCTGGGACCACGGCCATGGAGGCTCCTCGAAACGGAAATCGATGCCGAAGCAGGGGACAGTGCCTGAACTCTAGGCGAACTCCTCCTTGACGAATGACGTCGTTTCAGTGAACGTGCGCGGACAAGCGACCCCGCGTCAAGGGCGGGCGGGGTGCGGAGGGCATCTGCCCATTCGGAGACGAACGTTCGTCGGGGAGGGGGACGAGGCGCCGCGCTGCCTCGCGCCGTTCAAAGGACGCAGGGAGTGAAGAGGGCCCGGTGCCGCTAAGGCGTGGTCGGGTCGGTTTCGAAGAGGTGCGCGCGGTCGTCGAAGACGACGGGGCGCAGCGCGTCCTCGCGGCGCCGCCAGCGGGAGACCGAGCAGTTGCCGATCGGCTCCTTCTCGATCTCCATGATCTCCTGCTCGGACAGGCCCTCGATGATGTAGCGGGTCGTCACCACGACCGCGTCGTGCGCGACGATCAGCACGCGCTCGCCCGGCGACGACAGTTCCAGGTCGCGGTAGAAGCTGCGCAGCCGCAGCGCCAGGTCCGCCCATGACTCGCCGCCCGGCGGGCGGTAGTAGAACTTGCCGAGGCGCCGCAGCCGCGCGGCCTCCTGCGGGTGGCGCCGCTCCACGCCGAGCGAGGTGAGGCCCTCCAGGACGCCCTGCTCCCGGTCGCGCAGCCGCTCGTCCACTTCGATGCGCAGCCCGCCCGGCTCGTCCGGTCCGAAGTGGGTCTGCGCCAGGGCGATGCGGGCGGTGTCCTGGGCGCGCAGGTAGGGGGACGCGACGACCTTGGTGGGACGCTCGTCGTCGGGCAGCTTCGCCAGCCAGCGGCCGAGGGCGGCGGCCTGCCGCCGCCCGGTCTCGGTGAGGGGGATGTCGGCGTCGCGTTCCGGGATGCCGGCCTCCTCGGCGCCGGCGGCGCGGGCCGCGCGGTAGGCGGCGTTGCCGGCGCTCTCCCCGTGCCGGGTCAGGATGAGCTCCTCGAGGGCGTTCACGCCGTTCATGATTCCACGGGACCGGACGGCCGGCGCTCTACGACCGCTAGTAGTCTCGGACTGCTATGTCGAGCGCCCTGTCCACCGTGATCATCATTGCGGCCCTGCTCGCCGCCGCCTACAGCCTGGTGACGGCCCTGCGTGATCGCGCGATGGGCTGGGACCACCTGGCCGCATTGGGCGTCCTGGAGGCGCTGCTGGTCGCCCAGATGGCGGTCGGCTTCGTCAAGCTGGCGGGCGACGGGAAGGGCCCCGACGACACCGCCACGTTCGTCGGCTATCTCATCGGCGTCGTGATCATCCCGGTGGTGAGCGCGGGCTGGGGGCTGCTCGAACGGACCCGCTGGGGCCCGGGGGTCATCGTGGTGGCGTGCCTGGCCGTGGCGGTGATGGTGGTGCGTCTCGGGCAGCTGTGGGAGGGCGCCGTTGTCTGAGGAGACGGCTCGGCCGGCGGAGGCGGCCGGGACGGGCGGCGGTCCGGGGCGCATTCTCGTCGCGGTGTACGGGATCTTCGCGCTCGCCGCCGGGGCGCGCGCCGCGGTGCAGATCGCCACCCGCTTCTCCGACGCGCCCGTCGCCTACTCGCTGTCGGCGTTCGCCGCCGCCGTGTACGTGCTGGCCACCGTGGCGCTCGCCCTCGGCGGGCGCACGTCGCGGCGCGTGGCGCTGGCGTCCTGCTCGATCGAGCTGGCGGGCGTGCTCGTCGTCGGCACGCTGAGCCTCACCGACAAGGAGGCCTTCCCCGACGAGACGGTCTGGTCGGTGTACGGCCAGGGGTACGGGTTCGTGCCCTTGGTGCTGCCGGTCATCGGTCTGTACTGGCTGCGCCGCACCGGCCGCCGTCCACGCTGAACGCCCCGCGCGGGCTGGCGGCGCGGGGCGCCCAACGTGGCAGGACGCCGCCGGTCAGGCGGCCTCGGAGGTCATGGTGCGGCCCCCGATGGGCAGGGCGTGCACGGCGGCCCGCGCCACCGTCTCGACGTCCTCGGGGGACAGGGCGGCGTGCGGGTGGCGGACGATCCACAGCAGCAGCCGCAGCGGGCGGGCGAACACGATCCCGTCGGCGGTGAACGGGTCCTTCTTGACCTTTCCGCCGTGCACCGCGTGCAGCGGCACCACCTTGAGCTCCATGCCCGCGCGTTCGGAGATGAGGCGGCCGGCGGTGGCGGCGGTCTCCTTCAGCTCGCGGGTCATCGCGGTGCGGGTGCGGCCGTCGATGAAGAGCCGCCCGCCGAACCTGTTGATCTCGGTGTCGGGATGCCAGGCGTCGTTGCGGATCAGCCACACCCCGCCGGGGCCGACGAGCAGCTGGTCGATGGTGCCGTGGCCGGGGACGGTGCGCGTGTGCAGGACCCGGTGCCCGCGCAGCTCCAGGGTGTACCGCAGCAGCCGGGCCATCCGCTCGTCGCCGCGCAGCCCGCGCCGCCAGACGTGGGACCGGTGGTGCACCCACCAGTGCAGCGCCGTGTCGGCCGCCGCGACCACGAGCGCCGCCGCGACGCCGAAGACGCCGTTGACCAGCACCGCGCCGAGCACGAGCGCCGTGCCGGCGAGAATCGCGCGGGTGCGCAGCCTGGCCTTCTGGCCGCGCTGCCACAGTTCCTCGTACACCGCCTGCGGGGACCCGCCGGTGAAGGCCTCCCGGTCGCGGAAGTAGATGGAGCTGCCGAACATCCCGGTCCTCTCTGCGCCTGCACTGACGAGTTGATTATGGGGATACAGGAGCCCCGGCCCGCTGTCGTCCCCCGGGTGAGGGGGATCGCCCGGGAAGGCAACCGCGGCGGAAGAGATGCCCCTGGTCACGGCGCCGCCGCGGAATATCTGCCGCGTCTTCTCGGCGGCGGCTTTAGAACGTTCTAGCCGCAATGGTGAAATGCGCGGTGCAACTATCACCGCAAGACCCCGCGCCGTATTTTCTACGTGGTATTTCTCACACGGCGGGGCGGTCGTGGGGCGTGACCGCCCCGCGCGGCCCGGCACACTGGAGCGGTGTCCGACGAACGCCTCCGAGCAGCCCTGTCCGACCTGCCCGTGCGCCGCGCGCTGCCCGGGCTGCGCGCCGTGTTGGACGACCGCGGCGTCGCCGTGCTGGCGGCGCCGCCGGGCACCGGCAAGACGACGCTCGTCCCGCTCGCGCTGGCGGGCCTGCTGCCGGGCGACGGCGCCGGCGACCCCGGCGGGAAGGTCGTCGTGGTGGAGCCGCGGCGGCTGGCCGCGCGCGCCGCCGCCCGCCGCATGGCCTGGCTGCTCGGCGAGCGGGTCGGCGGACGGGTCGGCGTCGGCGTCCGCGGCGAGCACCGCCCCGGTTCGCGGGTCGAGGTGGTGACCACGGGCGTGCTGCTGCGGCGGTTGCACGACGAGCCCGAGCTCGCCGACGTCGCCGCGGTGATCCTGGACGAGTGCCACGAGCGGCACCTGGACGCCGACACCGCGACGGCGTTCCTGCTCGACGTGCGCGCCGCGCTGCGCCCCGAGCTGCGGCTGGTCGCCGCGTCCGCCACCGCCGACACCGCGCCGTGGGCGCATCTGCTGGGCGCCGCGGACGGCGAGCCCGCGCCGGTCGTGGAATCCGAGGCGGCCCTGCACCCGGTGGAGGTGATCTGGGCGGCGCCGGAGCGGCCGCCCGCGCCGCCGCACGGCATGCGCGTCGACCCGGCGCTGCTGGCCCACGTCGCCGCCACCGTGCGGCGCGCCTTGGCCGAACGCGACGGCGACGTGCTGTGCTTCCTGCCGGGCGTGGGGGAGATCGCCCGGGTGGCGGGGCTGCTGTCCGACGTGGGCGTGGACGTGCTGCAGGTGCACGGCCAGGCGCCCGCCGCGGCGCAGGACGCCGTGCTGGCCCCGGGGGAGCGGCGGCGGGTGGTGCTGGCGACGTCGGTGGCCGAGTCGAGCCTCACCGTGCCGGGCGTGCGCGTCGTCGTCGACTCCGGGCTGGCGCGCGAACCGCGTACCGATCACGCGCGCGGCCTCGGCGGCCTGACGACCGTGCGGGCCTCGCGCGCCGCTGCCGAGCAGCGCGCGGGACGGGCCGGACGCGAGGCCCCCGGCACGGTCTACCGCTGCTGGAGCCAGGCAGAGCACGAACGGCTGCCCGCCCGCCCCCGCCCCGAGATCGAACTGGCCGACCTGACCGGCTTCGCGCTGCACGCCGCCTGCTGGGGGGACCCGGACGCGGCGGGCCTGGCGCTGCTGGACGCCCCTCCGCGGGCCGCGATGCGCGCCGCGCGGGACACGCTGCGGGCCATCGGCGCGGTGGACGGCGACGGCAGGGCCACCGAACGCGGGCGCGCCTTCGTGCGCGTCGGCGTCCACCCGAGGCTGGCCCGGGCCCTGGTGGACGGCGCCGCGCGGGTCGGCGGACGCGCCGCCGCGCAGGTGGTCGCGCTGCTGTCCGAGCCGCCGCCCCGCGGCGCGGGCGACGACCTGACCGCGCTGTGGCGGACGCTGCGCCGCGGCGGCCCGCCCCCCGACGCCTACGCCGCCCGTTGGCGCGACGAGGCGCGGCGCCTGGAGAACGCCCTCCCCGCGGACCTCCGTTCGGCCTCGCCCGACCTGTCGAACCCGGACGACCCGACGGGGCCCGGGTACGACGACGCGGTGGCGGGCACGGTGGTCGCGCTGGCGTTCCCCGAGCGCGTGGCGAAGGCGCGGCCCGACGGCGGCTGGCTGATGGCGTCCGGCACGGGCGCCGCCCTCGCCGAGGGGTCGGCGCTGGCGGCGGCCCGCGCCGAGTGGCTGGCCGTGGCGGTGGCCGACCGTCCCGCCGGGGCGGCCTCGGCGCGCGTCCGGCTGGGCGTCGTCGTCGACGAGGACGTCGCCCGCCTCGCCGCCGCGCCGATGCTGGCCGAGGTCGAACAGGTCGCCTGGCGGGACGGCGACGTGGCCGCCCACCGCGTCGAACGGCTCGGCGCGATCGAGCTGGCCGTCCGTCCGCTGCCCGACCCCGATCCCGAGCGGGTGCGCGCCGCGCTGCTGGACGGGCTGCGCGCCGAAGGGCTGGATCTGCTCACCTGGACGCCCGCGGCCGTGGCGCTGCGCGAACGGCTGGCGTTCTGCCGGCGCGTCCTCGGCGAGCCGTGGCCGCGGGTGGACGACGAGGCCCTCGCCGACCACGCCGCGCGTTGGATCGCCGAGTCCGGGGCCCGGCGCCGCGCCGACCTGGCCCGCATCGACGTCGCCGCCGCGCTGCGCGCCCTGCTGCCGTGGGAGTGCGCCGCGCGGCTCGACGAGCTGGCGCCCGAGCGCATCGAGGTGCCGTCCGGGTCCCGCATCCGCGTGGACTACTCCGGTGAACGTCCGGTGCTGGCCGTCAAGCTGCAGGAGCTGTTCGGCTGGAACGCCGCGCCCCGCCTGGCCGGGGGACGCGTCCCGGTGGTGGTGCACCTGCTGTCCCCGGCCGGGCGTCCCGCCGCCGTCACCGCCGACCTGGCCTCGTTCTGGCGCGACGGGTACCGGGCCGTACGGGCGGAGCTGCGCGGCCGCTACCCGCGTCACCCGTGGCCGGAGGACCCGGCCGCAGCCGAACCGACCCGGCACGCCAACCCGCGCCGCCGCGGCCGCTGAGCCGGGGCGCGGTCAGCCGCCGCCGACGCGCGAGCGGATCAGGACCTCGACGCCGTCCAGGACGCGGCGCAGGCCGAATTCGAACGCGTGCTCCGGCCCGACGGCGCCGCCGTACTCGCGGGCCGCGGACGTGCCGACCCGGTCGGCGAGCGGGTAGCGGCGGAAGTCGGCGTGCTTCTGGAGCACGGGCGCGGTGGCCTGCCACCACTGCTCGTCGGTCATGCCGGTGCGGCGCTCGGCCTGGGCCACCTCCACCGACGTGCGCGCCGCGCTCTGGGCGAACCCGGTGACCAGGGAGATCACCGAGTCCATCTCCACGTCGCTCAGGCCGAGGCCGTCCACGGCGCGCAGCTCGGCCTCGTACGCGTCCAGCAGGTTCGGGCCGAGCGGCGGCCGTCCGGTGGACACCTGCAGCATCCACGGATGGCGGTGGTACAGCGCCCAGCGTTCCCGCGCCACGTGCTCCAGCCGGGCCCGCCAGCCGCCGGGCACGCCGTCGGGCGGGGTCAGCTCCCCGTGCACGCGGTCCAGCATGACGTCGATCAGCTCGGCCTTGCCCGGCACGTACGTGTAGATCGCCATCGTGGACACGCCGAGCTCGTCGGCGATGCGCCGCATCGACAGGGCCTCCAGGCCCTCGGCGTCGGCGAGCCGGATCGCCGCGGCGGCGATGCCCTCCACGGTCAGGCGCGGACGCGGACCGCGCCTGGGCCGCCGCTCCTGCGCGCCCCACAGCAGCTCCAGGCTGCGCCGCGGGTCCCCGGTCCCGCTGTACTCGGTGGTCACCCGCCCATCCTCGCAAAGCACCGACCCGCGGCGATCATCCGGGCGGACACCCGAACCGGGGCCGCCGAGGCCCGCCCGGCGTCGTCCGCGGGACGCGTCGGCGGCGCCTACCCTGAACCGGTGAGCACCACCCGACGGAACGCTGGCCCCGGCGGCGGCCCTGCGCTGATGCTGCCCGGCCTGCGCGAGGTGTACGACGCGTACGTGCGGGCGGCCGACGAACTGCCCGCCCTCGGCGCCGCGCTGCGGGCCGAGGTGTGGACGTCCGCGCAGCTCGGCACGCTGGAGGCGGCGGCCCCCGACGCCGCGGCGCGCCGCGCCGCCCTCGCGGACCTGATCACCGCCCTGCGGTCCGCCGGAACGCCCGCCGCGCGCCTGTTCCTGCGCGCCCTCGCCGCGATCGGGCCCGCCGAGGCCCGCCCGGCGGCCGCGCGCGCCGCCGGCGGCCCGGACGAGGGCCCGCCCTGGGCTCGGCGACTCGGCCAGGTGGCCCCTGGCCAAGTCTGGCTCGTCCAAGAGGGACCCCTGGACGGCGACAGGATCATCTGCGAATTCCGCTACGTCCCCGACGGGTCCGATCTGCATGCGCTCGCCGTCCGGCTGGGGCACGACGACGTCCCGAGCGAGGTCGTCATCGTGGGGGACGTGCCCGCGCTCATGAACGCCGCCCGCCGGGCGATGCAGGCCGAACTGTGCGTCGTGCAGCCCTGCGACCCGGCCGCGGCAGGGCCGCGGCTGCGCGCCGCCCTCAACACCGACGCGCCCCTGCCCGAAGACTGCTATCCCGCGCTCGCCCTCGCCCGCCATCGCGCCGATCTGCTGCCGTGAACGCGCGCGTCCGAAGAACCGGGAAGGTCCCCGACCTGCGGGCAGAAAAAGAAGGCTGCACGGCCACGAGGACGGAGCCGTGGCCGTGCAGCCGTTCACCCTCGGCCCGGAACGGGGTCGCGGCCGGCCCAAGGCGGGGATGGGCCGGACGCCGCCCCGGGCAGCGCTCCGGGCGGGGCGGAAGGGGGAGGTGCGGCCGCGGGGTCATCCGGCACCTCCCCGGTGGTCTCAGGCGGGCACGGTGAGCAGCGTGCGGCCGCCGTTCCGGCCGATCGTCCGCACCTCGAAGCGGGCGATCTCGTCGGGCGTCAGCGCGGTGCCGCCCTGCACCATCAGCGGGGCCGGGGAGCCCGGCACGCCGTAGCCCTTGGGCGGGACCGACCAGCCGACCACCGTGTGCGCGCGGCCCGTCCGGTCCACGGCGACCAGCTCGCACTGCAGCGGTCCGCGCACCTTCGCCAGGCGCAGCCCCACCCGGCTGCCCCACTGCTTGCCCTCCATCGCGACCGTGCCGGTCACGCCGCTGGCGGAATCGGTGGCCTCGACGCGGCGCCCCTCCCGCATGAGCTTCTCGACGCTGCCGTCCACGACCTGGACCGCGCCGGCGCCGACGGCCGCCGCGCTTCCACCGGCGCCCGCGCCGCCGTCCCCGGCCCGGTCGCCGCCCATGGTGAGGCCCGTGCCGAACGCGCCCGCCAGCAGCACCACCCCGGCCGCCGCGCCGACCAGCGCGCGCGCCACCCGGCCGCGCCGCGCCTTGCGCGCGCGGTACCGCAGCATGTCGGTGACCACCTCGGGCGGCGGCGGGACGGGCTCGGCGTCGCGCGGGTCCTCGATCGGCGGCATGCCGTCCAGCTGCGCCGCCACCCCCCGCAGCACGGCCAGCTCCTCGTGGCAGGGCATGCAGGTGCTCAGGTGAGCCTCGAAGGCGCGGCGGTCCGGCTCCTCCAGCAGGCCGAGCGCGTACGCGCCGACGTCGATGTGCGAAGTGCCCGTGGTCACGGCGTGACCCCCCTTTCCTCCAGGGCCACACGCAGCGCCCGGAGCGCGTAGTAGACCCGGGACTTGACCGTGCCGACGGGGATGCCCAGATGCCGGGCGGCCTCGTTGACCGAACGGTCCCGGAAGTAGGTCTCGTTGAGGATCTCGCGGTGCGCGGGGGACAGCGACTGGAGGGCTTCGGAGACGACGACAGAGCGCAGGAGGTCCTCCAACCCGTCGGGGGCGCGCAGGTTCTCCAGCGGGCCCTCGCCCGCCTCCTGCGGCCGGGCGTTCTTGCGGCGCTGGTCGTCGATGACGATCCGGCGCGCGACGGTGGCCAGCCACGGCAGCAGCGAGGTCGCGTTGGCGTCGAGCTGGTGCGCGCTGCGCCAGGCGCGGATCATCGTCTCCTGGACGACGTCCTCGGCCCAGTGCCGGTCGCCGCCGGTCAGCCGCAGCACGAACGACAGCAGCGGACGGCCGTACACGCGGTACAGCTCGGTGACGATCACCTGGTCGTCCACCGCGTCGACGGGACGCGGACCGCGGAACCAGCTCCAGGGTCCGGCGTCGCCGTCGCCGCCGCGGCGGGCGCGGCGGCGCGACGGCGACACGGCGGTCGAAGATTTGTGGGCCATTGGGGGGTTTCTCCGCTGATGGGGGAACGGGACGTCTGAAAGGGGGAGGGGGTCAGCCGCCTGGGACGGCCCCCGCGCCGGAACCGCCGGGCACCTGGGCCTTGGTGCCGTTGGGCCGGGCGACGAACCAGAGGTTGTTCACCCCCTGGCCGTTCTGGTCGCCGGGCGAGGAGTCCTCGGAGTAGTGGTAGAGCGGCCAGCCGCCCACGGTGACCTGGACGGTCCCGTCGGGGCGCCGGATCCGGCCGACCCTGGTCGGGTCCACGCCGGTGATGGACAGGTTCGGCTTCCACAGCACCGGCGGCCACGTCTGCGCGCAGGGCCCGACGCACCGCGACACCGACGGGTTGGGGCTGTCGCGGTCGTACCGGTACACGGCGCGTCCCCGGTTGTCGACGAGGATCCTGCCGAGCTGGTAGTCGTCCATGGCGCGCAGGCCGGTCGGAGCGGCGGCGCCGCGGGGTTCGATGGGCGGCGTCCCCCGCCAGGGCCACCCTCCGGTGGTGGGCCTGGCCGGGGCCGCCGCGGGCGCACCCGAAACCGGACCTCCCGGCACCGTGCCCCCAGGGACGCCGCCGCCGCTGAACAGGTTGCAGCCCGCGAGCGTCGTGCAGGCCGCGACCGCGCTCCCCATGAGGACGACCCGTCCCCGGACGTTCATGTGCCTCCTCTGCTGTGGCGTGGTGACGCGTCGGCAAGCAGTACGGGGCGCGCCCGGGGGCGGGTTCAACGTTCCGGCGAGGAATTCGGCGGGACGGGCGGCGGCGCCGCGACGGCTACCTTGTCCGGGGTAGGCCGCGCCGCGCCGGGTACGACGAGCGCGGCAGCCCCGAAGCCTCCGCCCGTGCGATGTGGCGCCCGGAACCTCCGCGACACCCTCGGCGGCATGGACACCACGACGCACGTCGCGCAGACGGAACGCCGCCGCACCTCCCCGCCCGCCGGCTCCGCCGGCCCCTCGGCCGGAGCCGACCCCCGCCGCGGTCCGAAGCGGCTGTCGCCGCGCATGCGCAAGCTCACACTGCTCATCCATGTGATCGCGGCGGTGTCCTGGCTGGGGCTGGACGTGGGCCTGCTCACCCTCAGCGTCACCGGCCGGATCAGCGACGACCCCGAGACGATCCGGGCCGCGTACGTGGCGATGGACGTGTTCGGCGACGTCCTGCTGATCCCGGTCGCGCTGTTCACCCTCGTCACCGGCGTCCTGCTGGGCATGGGCACGCGCTGGGGGCTGCTCCGGTACCACTGGGTGCTCACCAAGCTGGTGCTGACCCTGGTCGCGTTCACCGCGACGGTCGCGGCGCTGCGTCCCGGCCTGGAGCAGGCCGCCCGCGACGCCCTGCGCACGCCGCCCGAGGTCGGCGCCGCCGCGTCCGACGTGCTGGTCGCGCCCTGCGTCGCGCTGGCGCTGTACACGTTCATGACGGTGCTGTCCGTCTACAAGCCGTGGGGGATGACCCGCTTCGCCCGCGAGCGGCTCGGCCGTCCCGGCGCGCACGGCGCGGCCCGAGGAAAGTGACCGCATCCCGGGCGGAGGATTCTCCATCCGGGTGGGAGGAACCGCTTCCCCCGACGAATCCGGCCGCACCGGACCCTTTGCCGCTCAGGGGTTGCGTGCGACGCTGGCCGCCATGCCCGATGACGGGGAGGTCACCATGCACGACTGCGAGCCACCCGACCCCGCCGACCCGGAACTGCCCGCCCGAGTGCGCGAAGCCTTGGCCGAATACCGGAGGCTTCTCGCCGAACACGGCCCCACCTGGGGCGAAGACCCCATCCCCTACGTCCGGGAGATCGAGACCAGCGCGTACCTCATGGGCGGGATGGAGTTCTGGAGCGCCCTCCAGCGCGCCGCCGCCGCGCGCCGTCCCGGCGCCACCGACGCCGAGCTGCGGGAGGTCATCGCCGGGCTCGACATCGACGAGATCATCCGGGACGTCCTCGACGGGCGCGTGCTCGACAACCTGGCCGCGCTGCGCCTCACCCCGGACGGCGTCTCGCTGGAGGCCGTCACCCAGGTGCGGCTGCCCGGCACGGTGCCGCGCACCCCCCTGCTCCTGGACTCCTCACGCGACGAGGCCGTCACCGTGGAGGTGGACGGCGAACCGCACCGCGTCCCGCCGCGCGGCGCCCGGATCGTCCCCGTCCGCGCCGACTCCCGCATCGTGGTGGACGGGACGGCGGTGTCGCTCGACGCGCTCTCCCGCCCCGCCGCCAAGGCCCGCCTGCGGCTGCGCGCCGGAGTGCCCTGCCGGTGGAGCGTCGCGGGGGAGAACGGCCAGGGCTGGTACCCCGACGGCGTCCCCCGCAGGCTGGACGCCCACCGCATGCCCTACTTCCACGGCGACGACCTGGTGCTCGACGTCCCCGCCGAACCGCTGACCGTGCGCGTCACCCGCGGCATGGAATACCGCACCGCGGAACTGGTCGTCACTCCCGAGGCCGGGCGCGAGACGCTCGTCGAGCTGACGCCCCAGCGGCTGTACGACGCGGCCGCCCGCGGCTGGTACGGCGGCGACATGCACGTCCACATGAACTGGGCGGGCGACACGGTCGGCACGCCCGCCCACGCCGCCGCCGTCCAGCACGGCGAGGACCTGCACGTGCTCAACCTGGTCGCCGGGAACGTCGCCTCCGAGCGGGTGTACGACCGCGAGGCCCTCGACCACTGGGCCGGCGCGGACCTGCCCTGGTCGGACGCCGCGCACGTGGCCCGCCTCGGCGTCGAGTACCGCAACGACCTGCTCGGCCACCTGTACGCGTTCGGCGTCACCGCGCCGCCCGGCCGCTACCACACCGGGTTCCTCGGCACCGCCGACTGGCCGCCCAACGCCGAGGGCTGCGCCGAACTGCGCCGCCTGGGCGCCGTCCTCGGCTACAGCCACCCCTTCCACATGCCGATCGGCGAGGACGACCCGCCCGAGGCCGCGCTGCGGGGCGGCCGCGACTGCTCCGCCCGAGAGATCGTGGTCGACGCCGCGCTCGGCCTGGTCGACTCGCTCGACGTGCTCAACCACTCGTCCGTCCAGGCCGCCGCGGTCGTCTACCGGCGGCTGGTCGGGGCGGGCAACGCCCTGGCGGTCACCGCGGGCACCGACGCCATGCTGTCGTTCCAGCGGCGGGGCAGCCAGTCCAGCCCGCCCGGCTGGGCGCGCGTCTACGCCCGCGTGGACGGGCCGCTGACCGCCGCCGCGTTCGCCGACGCGATCCGCCGCGGCCGCACCTTCGCCACCACCGGCCCCTGGCTGGAGCTGGACGTCGACGGCCACGGCCCCGGCGACGCGCTCGACCTGGCCCCCGGCGACACGGTCGCCGTCACCGCCCGCACCATCGGCCCCGAGGTGCTCGAGCTGGAGCTGCGCACGGCCGACGGCGTCCTCGCCAAGGATTCCCCGCCCGAGCTGACCGCGGAACTCACCGTCGGCGAGCCCACCTACGTCGTCGCCGTGGCGACCGGCCCGCCGCACCTGCGGTCCATGCACTCCGCCGGCGTGTACGCCCACACCAGCCCCGTGTACATCGACGTCGCCGGGCGCCGCGTCGCGCGCCCCGCCGACGTGCGCTGGTGCCTGGACTACCTCGACGGCCTGGAACGGCTGATCCGCGCGGAGGCCCAGCGCGACGACGAGCGGCAGCTCGCCGACCACCTCGACCTCATCGCCCAGGCCCGCGACGTCTACCGGTCCCGTCTCGCCGACGCCTGACCGGCGCCCAGCCCGGGAAGAGGCACAGCCCGGAAAGAGGCGCGGCCCGGAGAGAGACGCGGCCCGGAGAGAGGCGCCATCTGAAAAGAGACGCGACGCGAAAAGAGGCGCGGCGCGAGGGCACCCCGCAATTCCCTCGCGCCGCGCGTCCGGACGGCCCCGACGCGATCCCCGTCACTTCGCGTGGGGGCCGTACACATCCCACAGCGCGCCGGCGAAGAACCGACCGAACCGCACCAGCGCCTCCGCGGCGTCCTCGCCGGACGCGCGGAACGTCGCCAGCTGGCGGGCGAAGTCGGGCAGCCGGATGTGCAGCACGCCCGCGGCCACCGCCGTCGCGTCCGCGTCCCCGCCCTCGGGCACGTGGCCGTCCAGGATCCGCACGTACAGGGTCGAGGTGTCCGGCCAGATCCGCGTGGGCGGACCGTGCACGACGTTCTTGTGCCCGACCAGGGTGCGGGGCCGGCCCTCGCCGTCGGTGAAGTACAGCCGGTACTTCATCAGCCGGCGATCGTCCGCGCCGCCGGGCGCGAGACAATTGAACCGGCCCCGCCGGACGGTCCGCCGGCCCCCGCAACCGGCGGACTCCACCCACCCCTCGGCCCGTGCGGTGTGCTCGGGCTCGGCCAGGAAACGGTCCACGTCGTCCGCGGTGATGGTGAGGCGGAACGTGAGGCGTTCGCGTTCCTCCGCGACCTCCCCCGCGCGCGGGTCGCTCTCGCCGAACGTCACGAACCCCTTCATCACTTCGGTGAACGACAGCGACGTACGGGCGGACGCCCCGCGGGACGACCCCCGGTCCCGCTCGGGGCTCCCCGAATCCGTGCCGTACGCCGCGCCGTCCCCCGCCCCTTCAGGCGGGCCGGCCTCCCCCGAGGCCGGCCCGGCCCCCGTGCCCTTCGGGTTGCCCGCGTCCGTCGCGGCCCCGTTCTCCTCGGGCGGCCCGAGGACCGTCCGCCGGCGGCCGCCGCGCTCCAGCGCGTGGCTGCACAGGCGGTCGGCCATCGCCGCGATCGTCAGCGAGGGGTTCGGCCCCACCGGGCCGGGCATCGCCGCCCCGTCGGCGATGAACAGGCCCGGGTAGCCGAACACCTCGCCGAAGGCGTCGCAGACGCCCTCGCCCTCGTGGCGGCCCATCGGCGCGCCGCCCAGCGGGTGCACCGTGATGACCCGCTTGCGGAACAGCATCTGGTCGCCGGCGTCGGCGTACTCCGCGCCGAGCACGTCGGCCATGGCCCGCATGGTCTTGCGCAACCGCGCGTAGTGCGCCTCGCTGGTCTCGGCGCTCCACGACACGTTCAGCCGCCCGCCGCGCAGCTCCAGGCGCCCGTCGGCGACGTCGCGCCCCATGCCCAGCAGCGGCAGCGAGCTGACCGACAGCGCGCCGTCGCCGATCAGGTCGGACAGCTCCTTGGAGATGTTGGTGTCCGGGGCGTCCTTGAAGAACTCCACGAACCGCTGCCACAGGAACTTCACGACCCGCACGATCTGCTCGTCGGGCTCCAGCCCCGGCACCATCCAGTCGACGAACGACGGGTAGCCGCCCTCCTGGATGTAGGCGCCGCGGCCGGCGCCCGGCGCGCCGTCCAGGGCGTCCGGCAGCCGGATCGTGCTGGTGATCACCGGTCCGCGGCTGGCGTCCAGCGGCCGGATCCGGTTGCGGTCCTTGGCCTTGAGCAGGAACGACAGCAGGTCGCCGTTGCCGCTGAACCGGGTGCCGAGCGCCGCGCTCAGCTTCGGGAACGCCTCGCGCGACTTCAGCAGCAGGAACGTCGTGCCGTAGGTGCCCGCCGCCAGGATCAGCTGCGAGCACGCGATGGTGCGGACCGGCCGCCTGCCCTTGGGGACGTCGACGTCGTGGTGGACGTAGTCGACCTCGTAGCCGCCGCCGGGCCGCGGACGGATCGCCTTGACCTCGTGCTCGGTGCGCAGGTCGGCCCCGTGGAACGCGGCCGCCGACAGGTACGTGTGGTCGAGGCTGTTCTTGGCGCCGTCGTTGCAGCCGATGTCGCACTCGCCGCACAGCCGGCACGTGCGCCGCTTCACGCCGTGGACGTTGCCGTAGGCGGGCTCGGCGATCGGCAGGCCCACCCCCGGCTCGGCGCCGCGCGACGGCGCGAAGCTGATGCCCAGCGGCGGCAGGCTGTAGTGCAGCCCCAGCTCGGCCGCGGCGTCCTGCATCGCCTGCGTCTTCGGCGTGTCGCGGTAGGGCTCCCGGTCGAGCGGGTAGGGGGCGACGCCGATCATCTCCTCGACCGCGTCGTAGTGCGGGTCGAGATCGGCGCGGCTGACCGGCCAGGGCTCGTACCCGCCGCCCGGCAGGTCGGTGACGAACCAGCGCTCGTCCTTGCGCAGCAGCACGTTGGCGTAGATCAGCGACCCGCCGCCGAGGCCGGACGACACCACCGAGTCGAAGCCCTTGAAGCTCCACACGTCGTACATGCCGTACAGCCCGGCCTCGGGGTCCCAGAACGCGCGGCCGATCTCGGCGGGGCCGCGGGGGAAGCTGCCGGGCGGGTAGGGCCGGCCGCGCTCCAGCAGCACGACCGACCGTCCGGCCTCCGCCATCCGGTACGCGGCCACCGACCCGCCGAACCCCGAGCCGACGACCACCGTGTCGACATGCTCCATCAGGCCACCTGCCGGGTGAGACTGTGCTGCCGGATGTGCTCCAGGATCGCGGGGAAGACGTCCACGTGCGCGTTGCGGCCGACGATCGGGTCCACGTGCGAGTACCGCGGAATGACCTTCAGCGTGTGCCGGCCCGGCGCCCGCCGCGACAGGATCCGGTGGCAGACGATGTTGGAGTCGGTGAAGACCCGGTTGTCCGAACCGGTCAGGAACAACGTGGGCGGCAGGTTCTCGGCGGCGCCGCGCAGGTAGTCGTCGGGCAGCGCGGCGTAGCGCGGGTCACCGGGGCGGTTCTTCACCGCGTGCCCGGCCTTGACCATCTTGTAGATGTGCCGGTAGTAGCTCAGCCCGGTGACCGGGAACAGGTCGGCCCACCGCTGGTGCGTCTCGGGAGCGAGGCTGTCGTGGTCGTAGAACATCGCCGGCCGCCCGGTGCCCCACATGAAGCTGACCATGTGGCAGTCGGGGTTGTCGCACTCGTTGTGCACCGCCGACACCAGACGGGAGATCATGCGGTTGCGGGTGAAGCGGCCCGCCCGCGCCGAGTAGGCGTCCAGCACCGACACGCCGAAGCCGTACTCGACGATCCCGGGGCCGTACTTGAGCTTCAGCCGGGACCAGGCCGGCACGCGGGTGACCAGGGAGACGCTGTTGGTCACCGCGCTGGCGACGTCGGTGACCAACCCCGCGGACATGCTCATGAAGAACGACACGGCGCCCAGGCACTGCGCGACGACGTGCACCCGCCGGCCCCCGATGTGGCGGCGCAGTTCCCGCATGGCGGCGGGGTGGTCGTACAGCGCGATGTCGTCGAGGCTGTAGTGGTTGGTCTCGGCGTTGTAGGGGAACCGGTTGCTCATCCGGAAGTCGAGCGCCCAGACGTCGGTGTACCCGTTGTCCAGCAGGAAGTTCGTCATGTTGCGGTGCTCGGGCATGATGAACATGTCGCTGGACGCGGGCAGTCCGTGCACGAGCAGCACGACGTCGTCGCAGTCGGCGCGGTGAAAGCGCGTCAGGCTCAGCCCCAGACCGTCCTCGGTGGCGAACGGGTGCACCGAGATGTCGGCCTTCTCCACGCCTTCGTGCGTGTAGCGCGCGACGGGTCGCTTCATTCCTTCGACCTCCCCCAGCTCGGGAACAACCATGGCGTCCCCCTCGGTCCGGGGACATCGTGGTAAACCCTGACTTCCGAAGCGTCTTTCACAGCGACGTCTCGTGCGTGTTTATCCGGACGTCCCCGCAGTGTCATTTGACGCGGCGCGCGCCGCGATCGTTTCGACGGCGACCCGGGTCCGCCCGCGAGTGCGGCGCCGCGGCGCCGCGCCCGGGCGGGGCTGCTCGTCCTGCTACTCGGCCTGCTACTCGTCTTGCTGCTCGGCCTGCTACTCGTCCTGCGCGGTGACCTGCAGCCGCGCCAGCGCCTTGACCAGGTTCACCCGGGAGGTGATGTCGAGCTTGGAGAAGATGTGCGACAGGTGCGTCTCGACGGTGCGGACGCTGATGAACAGCCGCTCGGCGATCTGCTGGTTGGTCAGCCCGTCGGCGACGAGCATGGCGACCTCGAACTCCCGCTGCGACAGGCCGAACTGCTCCTCGCCGCCCCGGCGGCCCGACCCGCCGCGCCCGGCGCCCGCCGTGCGGACGCCGAGCCGCCGCTGCTCGTACATGGTCTTGGAGTGCAGCAGGCGGG
>NZ_BCQU01000053.1:0-46083 GCF_001552235.1 Actinomadura rubrobrunea NBRC 15275
CGTGGTGCTTTCTAGGGCTTGTTGGGGTCCTCCGGCTTGTCCTGGTGGGCGGTGGAGTGCGGTCTTGGTTGGTGATCCGGGTGCTCGCATGTCGCCGGTCCCGCGGCGTGGTTGGCGCTCTCTCCTGTGTGGCGTCTGAGGTCGTTAACGGTGTCTCTGGTGGGTACGGGGTGGACTTGTTCGTGTGGGGTGCGGCCCTGTTGTTTGCGGCTACTGGGCGGCATCCGCTGAGGCCGGGCCCGCGAGGCTGTCCGCAACGCCCGCCGGACCATGGACCGTCCCTCTCGGCTCCGGCACGGCACGCGAGCGCGATCTCTCGCTCACAGCGCCGAACACACCCGGTGGAGCCGCCCTCAGGCCGCCGGGGTCAGATCTCCTCGCCTGTCAGGACGGAGTCGCGTAGCCCCGCTTGGTCAGGAAACCCTGGCGGTGCGCGGCATACTCCTGATCCGAAGTGTCGCGGCGACGACCACGTAAAGGCACGCCGTTCCGTCGTCGGCCTCAAGACGCGGGAGACGACCGGGCCGCGGCGACTTCTCCTGGCGAGACCCGAAAGCGCCCGACTGCATGGCGGCGGTCTGGAGTCCGAATCATCTGTTTGAAGACTCGGATGCCCGCACGCCCAGCAGCGCCGTCGTGACGCCCATGCCGGGAGTCGGCCTAACGGCCGGCGGGCTGTCGTGGACGCTGCGGTTGGTGCACGACTGGCTGCGCTTCTGCAGCGGGGGCGATGGGGCACACGGTCCTGTATTGCGCGGACAGTAGGCGACTGGAGCTGATAGTGCGCACAACGCCCGCCTAGTGCTACTTCAGGTGAGGCCCAGGCTCAAATTCGGGTGGGATTGTTGTTTGGGTGGGCCCGCCGTTGGCGGGCCTTTGCGGGTTTCAGATTTCGCCGCGGAGGACGCTGTAGACGACGGCGTCGTGCCACTCGCCGTCCCGGAACGTGTAGCGGCGGAGAACGCCCTCACGGGTGAAACCGGCCTTCTCCAACGAACGCTGCTCCGCCACGTTCGTCACCTCCGTCTCGGCCTCGACCCGCACGACCTGCGTATGCGCGAACAGATAGCGGGCCAGCAGGCGCTGCGCCTGCGTGCCGTAACCGCGGCCGCGGGCCTCCGGAAGCAGAATGATTCCGATGTTCCAGCAGTGCGAGGTGGGGCCGGTCAGGACCTTCCGCCAGGCGACGTAGCCGAGCCGCTCAAGGCCGCGCACCACCATGAGGCGGCCGCCGTCATCGCCGAGCAGGCCGTTGTCGGCCCAGTGGCGCCGCAAGCGACCGGGGTCGGACCAGCCGAACCACTGATACGGGCTGCTGAGCTCGGGATCGATCAGAAACCGGTCCAGCAGCGGCAGATCTGCTTCGAAGACCGGGCGCAACGCCACTTGATCAACACTCATGATCATCCACGGTAGGGCGTCCCCCGCAGACCGCCAAATATCGGTATTCACCGGCCGATGCCGTCAGCGCGCCCGGGCTCCCAAGGCCATGTCCAGCGTCACCGCCCACTGCCGCAGCAGACGGGAACGACGGGCCGAGTCGTCGGTGAGCAGATCCGCCAAGCCGAGGCCGCGCACGAGATCCAGCGTGGCCTGGACCGTCTCCCGGACGCCGGGCACCGATTCGTCGGCGCCGAGCGCCTCCACGGTGAGGCGGTGCGCCTCCCGCCCCACGCGGGCCTCCAGAGGGACGACCCGTGCCCGCAGCTGCTCGTCGGAACTGGCGGCCACCCACAGCTGCAGGGCCGCGCGGAACAGCGGACTGGTGTACATCTCCGCGAGCAGCGTCAGCACGTCGAGAGTGGGCGGCCGTCTCCCCGCCAGGGCGTCGAGATGCTCGCGCATCCGACGCAGGCGCACCTCCGTGCCGTACTCGATGGCGGCCGTGACGAGTTCCTCGCGGGTGCGGAAGTGATGCTGGGCGGCGCCCCGGGACACCCCCGCGCGTTCGGCGACCACGGCCACGGTCGTGCGGGACCAGCCGAGGGTGGCGAGGCAGTCGATGGCCGCCTCCAGCAGCCGGCGCCGGGTGGCGCGGCTGCGGTCCTGCTGCGGTTCGCGCACCGCCTGCGTCCCCGTCGCCCTCGGTTCCATGACGTCCAAGTCAACCAGACCGCCCGACCGAAAAACAATCAAGCGTGATTGATTTCTTCGCGCCGGGGTGGCAGGGTGCAGCCATGGACAAACCGCCGCGGATCATTCGCCGCCCGGCCGCGACGGCGATCCGGTCCCGCGGGCCGTCGTGCCCGAGCGGGTTCTCGTTCGAGCGTCCAGCGGCGCCTGGCTCGCAGGCGTCGTCACCGCCGCACCGGACGTGGGAGGTGCCTGGTCGCGGGGCGGATCGTGGCGGCCGGGGCGCCGCTGGGGCCGAGATCTCGGGTCGCGTTGTGCGTTCGGACGACGTCGGCGTGGTCGGCGGAGCGGGCGGGTCCCGGCCCATCCGCTCGGCCGCCGGCGAGCGGTTGCTGATCTACGACGTAAAGGCGGGCGCGCGTCGAACGCCGGGGAGGTGCGGGCGATGACGTCCCACCGCGGATCGGCGCGGCCCTTGCGGAGTTCTCTCGACACCGGCAGCCCCGCCTACCGGGAGCGGCGTGCGGCGATGCTCGCCAAGCTGGAGGAGCTGGAAGCCGAGCACGCCAAGGCCCTGGCCGGAGGCGGGGAGAAGTACGTCGCCCGGCACCGCAAGCGCGGCAAGCTGCTGGCGCGCGAGCGGATCGAGCTGCTGCTCGATCCGGACTCGCCGTTCCTGGAGCTGAGCCCGCTGGCCGCGTGGGGCACCGAGTTCCCGGTCGGGGCGAGCGTGGTCACCGGGATCGGGGTGGTCGAGGGCGTCGAATGCGTGATCGTCGCCAACGATCCGACCGTGCGCGGCGGGTCCAGCAATCCGTGGACGATGCGCAAGACCTTCCGCGCGTTCGACATCGCGCTGGAGAACCGGCTGCCGCTGATCAACCTGGTGGAGTCGGGCGGCGCCGACCTGCCCACCCAGAAGGAGATCTTCATTCCGGGCGGGCGGACGTTCCGCGACCTGACCCGGCTGTCGGCGGCGGGCATCCCCACCATCGCGCTGGTGTTCGGCAACTCCACCGCGGGCGGCGCCTACGTCCCCGGGATGAGCGACCACGTCGTCATGGTCAGGGAGCGCGCCAAGGTGTTCCTCGGCGGGCCGCCGCTGGTGAAGATGGCCACCGGCGAGGAGGCCGACGACGAGGAGCTGGGCGGCGCCGAGATGCACGCGCGCACGTCCGGGCTGGCCGACTACATGGCCGTGGACGAACCCGACGCGCTGCGCCTCGGCCGGCAGATCGTGGCGCGGCTCAACCACCGCCGGCTCGGCCCGGAGCCGGGGCCGGTCCGCGAGCCGCTGTACGACGCAGAGGAGCTCGCGGGCATCGTCCCCGAGGACCTCAGGACGCCGTTCGACCCCCGCGAGGTGATCGCGCGGATCGTGGACGGCTCGGAGTTCGACGAGTTCAAGCCGCTGTACGGGACCAGCCTGGTGACCGGATGGGCGCGGCTGCACGGCTATCCGATCGGGATCCTGGCCAACGCGCAGGGCGTGCTGTTCAGCCAGGAGTCGCAGAAGGCCGCGCAGTTCATCCAGCTGGCCAACCGGACCGACACGCCGCTGCTGTTCCTGCACAACACCACCGGCTACATGGTCGGCAAGGAGTACGAGCAGGCGGGCATCATCAAGCACGGCGCGCTGATGATCAACGCGGTGGCCAACAGCCGGGTCCCGCACATCTCGATCATCATGGGGGCGTCGTACGGGGCCGGGAACTACGGCATGTGCGGCCGGGCGTACGATCCGCGGTTCCTGTTCACCTGGCCGAGCGCCAAGTCGGCCGTCATGGGGCCGCAGCAGCTGGCCGGGGTGCTGTCGATCGTGGCGCGCCAGGCGGCGCGGGCGCGCGGGCAGGAGTACGACGAGGAGCAGGACCGGGCCATGCGGGAGATGGTCGAGGCGCAGATCGAGGCCGAGTCGCTGCCGTTCTTCCTGTCCGGGCGGCTCTACGACGACGGGGTGATCGACCCGCGCGACACCCGGACCGTCCTCGGCATCTGCCTGTCGGTGATCCACAACGCTCCCGTCGCCGGGGCCGAGGGCTTCGGCGTGTTCCGGATGTGATGTGAGGCGATGATCGAGTCTGTGCTGGCGGCCAACCGCGGCGAGATCGCCCGCCGCGTCTTCCGCACCTGCCGCGACCTGGGGATCGGCACGGTGGCGGTGTTCTCCGACGCCGACGCGGACGCCCCGCACGTGGCCGAGGCGGACGCGGCGGTGCGGCTGCCGGGCGCGGCGCCCGCCGACACCTACCTGCGCGGCGACCTGATCGTGGCGGCGGCGCGGGCGGCGGGGGCGGACGCGGTCCATCCCGGCTACGGGTTCCTGTCGGAGAACGCCGAGTTCGCCCGCGCGGTCGGCGCGGCCGGGCTGACCTGGATCGGCCCGCCGCCCGAGGCGATCGCGGCGATGGGGTCGAAGATCGAGGCCAAGAAGCTGATGGCCGCGGCGGACGTGCCGGTGCTGCCGGAGCTGGACCCGGACGCCGTCGCCCCCGCCGACCTGCCGGTCCTGGTGAAGGCGTCGGCGGGCGGCGGCGGACGCGGCATGCGGGTCGTGCGCGCGATGGACGAGCTGGCCGACGCCGTGGCGGCGGCCCGGCGGGAGGCGCAGTCGGCGTTCGGCGACCCGGCGGTGTTCTGCGAGCCGCTGCTGGAGCGGGCCCGGCACATCGAGGTGCAGATCGTCGCCGACCGGCACGGCACGGTGTGGGCGCTGGGGGAGCGGGAGTGCTCGATCCAGCGCCGCCACCAGAAGATCGTCGAGGAGGCGCCGTCGCCCGCGGTCACGCCGGCGCTGCGGGAGCGGCTGTGCGCGGCGGCGGTGGACGCGGCCCGGGCGATCGGCTACGTCGGCGCGGGCACGGTGGAGTTCCTGCTGGCCGACGACGGCCGGTTCTTCTTCCTGGAGATGAACACGCGGCTGCAGGTCGAGCATCCGGTCACCGAGTGCCTGTACGGCGTGGACCTGGTGCGGCTGCAGATCGAGGTCGCCGAGGGGCGTGCGCTGCCCGCCGAGCCTCCGCCGCCCCGCCCCGGGCACGCGATCGAGGTGCGGCTGTACGCGGAGGATCCCGCCGCGGGGTGGCGTCCCGGCAGCGGCGTGCTGCACACGTTCGACGTTCCCGGCGTGGACGCCGCGTTCGACCTGCCCGGCCGCGGGGCCGGGTACGGCGTGCGGCTGGACGCCGGAGTGGGCGCCGGCGGCGAGGTCGGCGTCCACTACGACCCGATGCTCGCCAAGGTCATCGTGTGGGAGGAGACCCGGGCGGGCGCGGCGCGCAGGCTCCGCGCCGCCCTCGCCGGGGCGCGTCTGCACGGTGTCGTCACCAACCGGGACCTGCTCGTCCGGATCCTGGCCGAGCCGGCGTTCCTCGCCGGGGACACCCACACCGGCTACATCGACCAGGTCGGCCTGGACGCGCTGGCGGCGCCGCTGGCCGACGCGCGGGCCGTCCGGGTGTCGGCGCTGGCCGCGGCGCTCGCCGACGCCGAGCTCAACCGTGCCGCCGCGCCCGTGCAGCGCGGCCTGCCGTCCGGGTGGCGCAACGTGCCGTCGCAGCCGCAGCGCAAGACGTTCGAGGGCCCGGACGGCGCCGCGATCGAGGTCGCCTACCGGCTGGCGCGCGGCGGCCTGATCGCCGACGGGTACGACGGCGTGGACCTGGTCCGCGCCGTCGTCGTCGACGAGGCGGGCGGCGAGGTGGAGGTGACGCTCGACGCGGCCGGGGTGCGGCGGGTGTTCCGCGTCCGGGCCGTCGGCGACCGGCTGTTCGTCGACTCGCCGCTGGGGCCGGTGGCGCTGCGCGCGCTGCCCCGTTTCGCCGACCCCGGCGACCTGGTGGCGCCCGGGTCGCTGCTCGCGCCCATGCCCGGCACCGTCGTGCGGGTGGACGTCGAGCCCGGCGACAGCGTGACCGAGGGGCAGACGCTGGTGGTGCTGGAGGCGATGAAGATGGAGCACCCCGTCACCGCCCCGGCCGCCGGGACCGTGGCGGAGCTGAACGTCGCCGCGGGGCAGCAGGTGGAGGCGGGCGCCGTCCTCGCCGTGATCGCCGAACCGCCGTCGTCCGAAGGGGGATCCGAGTGAGTTTCGTGGAGAGCGAGGAGCGGCGGGCCCTGCGCGAGGCCGTCGCCGAGCTGGGCGCCAAGTACGGGCCCGCCTACTACGCCGAGAAGGCGCGCAGCGGCGGCAAGACCCGCGAGCTGTGGGCGGAGGCCGGACGACTGGGGTACCTGGGCGTGAACGTGCCGGAGGAGTACGGCGGCGGTGGCGGCGGCATCGGCGACCTGGCGGCCGTGTGCGAGGAGCTCGCCGCGGCGGGCTGCCCGCTGCTGCTCATGGTGGTGTCCCCGGCGATCTGCGCGACGATCATCTCCCGGTTCGGCACGGCCGAGCAGAAGGAGCACTGGCTGCCGCGGTTCGCCGACGGGTCGGTGACGATGGCGTTCGCGATCACCGAGCCGGACGCCGGGTCCAACTCCCACCGCATCACCACCACCGCGCGCCGCGACGGCGACGGGTGGGTCCTCACCGGGCAGAAGACGTTCATCTCCGGGGTGGACGAGGCCGACGCGGTGATGGTCGTGGGCCGCACCCAGGACCAGAAGGGCGCGCTGCGGCCGTCGCTGTTCATCGTGCCGACCGACGCGCCCGGCTTCGCCTACACCCCGATCGAGATGGAGATCGTCTCGCCGGAGAAGCAGTTCGTGCTGCACCTGGACGAGGTGCGGCTGCCCTACGAGGCGCTGGTCGGCGACGAGGACGGCGGCCTGCTGCAGCTGTTCGCCGGGCTCAACCCCGAACGGATCATGGCGGCGGCGATGGGCGCGGGCATCGGCCGGCTGGCGCTCGGCAAGGCCGTCGCCTACGCCAAGGAGCGGCAGGTGTTCCGCGCGCCCATCGGGGCGCACCAGGGCATCGCGCATCCGCTCGCCCAGGCCAAGATCGAGCTGGAGCTGGCGCGGCTGATGGGGCAGAAGGCGGCCTGGCTGTACGACCAGGGCGACGACGAGGGGGCGGGCGAGGCGGCCAACATGGCCAAGTACGCCGCCGCCGAGGCCGCGGTGCGCTGCGTCGACCAGGCCATCCAGACCCACGGCGGCAACGGGCTGACCGTCGAGTACGGCGTGGGCATGCTCGCCGGGATGGTGCGGTTGATGCGGATCGCGCCGGTCAGCCGGGAGATGGTCCTCAACTATGTGGCCCAGCATTCGCTGGGCCTGCCGAAGTCCTACTGACGCCCGGCTCGCGCGTCGTGCGGGACCGCGCTCGAGCGCGCGGCGAGACGGGCGACCTGCTCGTCCAGCGGCACCGGCGCCGACAGCCGGTTGTCGATCTCGACGTGCGGGACGGGCGGCGGCACGTCCGGCCGCATGCGGGCGACGAAGGCGTCGAACGCGGCCAGCTTGCCGCGGTCGCGTTCCAGGCCGCGCGCGGTGAGGCGGTGCCGCAGCGTGGCGGCGTCGGAGCGGATCCACACCAGCCGCACCGGAGGGCCGCCCAGGGCGTCCACCCACGCCGCCCACCGATCCGGCGAGCGGATCTGCCCGGTGAACGGGCCGTTCAGCAGCACCGGGCAGCCGTGGGAGCGGATCTCGCGGGCGGTCGCGGTCATCCCGTCGTACTCGTGCCGCTTGACGTGCTCGTCGTACCAGGGGCCCTCGCGTTCGCCCGGGTCGCGTCCGTGCGCCGCCAGCGTGGCCGCGACGAACGGCCCGTACATGGTGTCCTTGTCGAGCAGGGCGGGCACCGGGCGCAGCCGGGCCAGCAGCCGCGCCGCCACGGTCGACTTGCCGCTCCCCGGCGCGCCCGCCACGACCCAGACCGCCGCGACGCTCATCCGCGCCCTCCGCTCGCGTGCGCGGCGCCGGGGCGGCGCCGCCTTCCGTCCGGGCTTGCGCGCCGCCGTCCCGTCCGGGCGGCGCCGTGCCGTTCCCGCCCGGTCACGACGCGGGGATCCGGGTGCGGCGGCGGGCGAGGCGGTCGATGCGCACCTCGTCGATCTGGTGGCCGAGGCCGGGCTGGGTGAGGGGGACGCCGACCATGCCGCCGGACGAGCGCACCGGCGGCGACACGAACGCGGGACCGTTCGCCGGGTCGGTCACGTCGCTCGGCAGGGTGCAGCCGGGCAGGGCGGCCAGCGCCACGGCGGCGGCCTGGCCGATGCCGAACGCGCCCGAGCCGGTGCACCACACGTCCCATCCGGCCGCGTAGGCCAGGTCGTGGGCGCTGCGCGCGGCGGTGAGGCCGCCCAGGCTGCTGATGCGCAGGTTGAGCACGCGGCCCGCCTCCATGGACAGGGCGGCCTCCAGGGTGTCGGGGTCGCCGACCGCGGGGGCGACGGCGGTGGCGATCTGGCGCTGCAGGCGGGCGTGCGCGGCGAGGTCGTCGGCGGGGAACGGCCGTTCGACGGCGAGCAGCCCGTAGGCGTCCAGGGCCTCCAGCACCCTCAGGTGCTCGGGCGACTCGGTGTAGGAGTGCCCGGCGTCGACGACCATCGCCAGCGCCGGGTAGGCGTGCCGGATCGCCCGCACCGGTTCGATGTCCCAGCCCGGCCGCACCTCCACGGTGATGCGGGTGTGGCCGGCGCCGACGGCCTGGTTGACGCGGCTCACCACCGTTTCCAGCAGCGGCTCGGGGGTGATGCGGGCGCCCGTGACGATGGAGGTGCGGGTGCCGCCCAGGGCGTGCGCGAGCGGCAGGCCCCGGCCGCGGCACCACAGGTCCCAGCAGGCCATGTCGACGGCCGCGGCGGCGAGGCGCGAGCCCAGGTCGGCCACGGCCGACACGTCCTCGGGCCGCTCCCATTCCAGGCCCAGGACCGCCGGGCCCATCCGCTCCTCGATGTCGGCCCAGACCGGGTCGGGGCCGGGGGCGCCGTCGGGGACGGCGACCTCGCCCCAGCCGACCGCGCCGCCGCGGTCGGTCAGCCGTACGAGGATGCTCTCCGGGCGCCGCCCGCGCGGCATGGCCACGCGGAAGACGTCACATCCTGAGACCTGGGGCACCCGCACCGTCCTTCCGGAGGAGGAACTCTCACCCTCTCCATGATCCCCCCTCGCGGAGCCCGGTGGGGACGCCCGCCGGCCGGGGACGGCGCCCGCGGCGTCAGGAGGGGAGGCGTCAGGAGGGACAGGTGGCGTCCAGCGACACCGGCTTGGTCTGCCGGACGGGCCGCCCGGACGAGGAGGCGCGCGGCGTCGACCGGCCCGAATCCGCGGCGCCGCTGTCCGAGGCCGACGGCGACGCGGACGGGGAGGCGGACGACTCGGGCGGGGTGGCCACGGCCTGCGCGGCCAGGCGGCGGATCAGCGCGTAGTCGGGGTTGCCGGTGTAGATCAGCGGGGGCACGAACTGCAGGCTGGTGACCTGGCCGCCGTCCTTGAACCGGTCGGCCAGCTCGATGAACGCCGGCAGCAGCTCCTGCGGGATGTCGGTGGAGATCGCGCGCTTGGTCGCGGCGGCCAGCCGGTCGAACTTGGTCAGCACGGTCCGCGGGTCGGCCTGCCGGGCGATCGCGCGCAGCAGGCACTTCTGCCGCCCCATCCGGGTGTAGTCGTCGCTGTTGGTGCGGGACCGGCCGTACCACAGCGCCTCCTTGCCGGACAGCGTGCGGTAGCCGGGCTGCAGGACGCCGCCCTCCAGGCCGTAGGGGATCGGCTGGTCGATCCTGATCTTGACGCCGCCGATCGCGTCGATGATGTCGGCGAAGCCGAACATGTCGACCAGCACGTAGTAGTCGATGGGCAGGCCGAGGATGCCGCTGATGGTGGCCTTGAGCAGTTCGGGGCCGCGCTCGTTCTTGCGGGCGCCGGGCACGACGTCGGGGTGGTCTTCGGCGTACTGGTAGACCTCGTTCAGCAGGCCGGGGGTGCTGGGGCCGTCGCCGGTGAACCCGTAGGGGAAGCGGTCGCGGGCCGGGCCGGGCGGCATCGGCACCCGCTCCAGGTTGCGCGGCAGGCTCAGCAGGACGGTGTCGCCGGTCTTGGTGTCGATGCTGGCGACGGTCATGCTGTCGGTGCGCACGCCCTGCCGGTTGGCGGCGGCGTCGCCGCCGAGCAGCAGCACGTTGACGCGGCGCTGCCCGTTCCACGGGTCCTTGACGTCGACGGGGCGTCCGCGGCTGTCGCCGGTGCGGAAGATGCTGGTCAGCGCGTCGCGGTAGACGTAGGCGCTGTATCCGGCCCAGGCGGCCGGCAGCGCCACCGCGAAGCACAGCACGATCACGCCCGCCGCGCCCGCGGCGCGGGCGGCCAGCGACAGGGTCTCGGGGCGGACGAGCTGGTACGAGCGGATCACCACGGTGATCCACAGCAGGCCCAGCGCGAGGATCCCGGCGGCCAGGCCGGTCAGCCAGTCCGGGCGCACGGCCAGCTGGAGCAGGTCGGGGCGGAAGAACAGTCCGGCGACGGCGCCGGCGGCGGCCAGCGCCAGGAACAGGGCCATCAGCAGGGCGCCCGACCAGCGGCGGCCGACGCGCAGGTGCGCCACGCCCCACAGCAGGGTGGACGCGAGGGTCAACCCGAGCGCGCGGAGGAGCCCGTGGCCTCCGGGGGCGGTGCCTTCGGCGTCCTCGTCCTCGTCAGAGGCGGGACGCGCCGCCGATCGACTCGCCATGTACGCTCCGATCCCCACCCACGCTCAAAAACAGGCTCCCGCCTACATTATGGACGCGTGAAAACGTCGCAGGGTTGCGGAGCCGTCGACCGCCGCCCTCCGCGACAGGTCAGGTGCAGCTTTTACTGATCTTATGCAAGCCGACGGCGTTCGTGGTGCCGTTCTGCGACGCCGCCACCGCCTCGGCGGTCATCCGGCGGATGGCCGGGTAGTCGGGGGCGCCGGGCCGCACGAGCGGCGGCGTGAACTGCAGGGTCGTGATCTCGGCGCCGCGGACCCGTCCGGCCAGCCGCACCAAATGAGGCAGCATGCCGCGCGGCAGGTCGGTGCTGACCGAGCGGGCGAACGTGCGCGACAGCCGCCGGAAGCTGCGCAGCACCGGCAGCGGGCGGGCCTGCCGGGCGATCGCCCACATGAGGCATTTCTGGCGGGTCATCCGGTCGTAGTCGTCGCTGCCGGTGCGGGATCGCGCGTACCACAGGGCCTCGCGTCCGGTGAGCCTGCGGCAGCCCGGTCCCACGCGTCCCCGGGGCACCTGCCGTCGCGGCACCGGCACGGCCCGGCGGGCGCACACCCGCACGCCGCCCATCGCGTCGACGATCTCCCGGAAGCTGCGCATGTCCACCATGACGTAGTAGGGGACCGGACGGCCCAGGATGTGACCGACGGTGCGTTTCAGCAGCTCGGCGCCGGGATCGCGGATCCGGCGGCCGTCGCCGCCCGCCAGCGCGTCCGGGCGGGCGCGGCCGAGCGCGTACACGGCGTTGAGCAGCTCGCGCCGGGGAAAGGGCACGCGGCCGCGGCCCGACCAGACCGGCACGCGCTGCAGGTTGCGCGGCAGGCCCAGCAGGAGCGTGCGGCCGGTGCGGGTGTCGACGCTCGCCACGGTGATGCTGTCGGCGCGCAGCCCGGGGCGGGTGACGTCGGCGTCCGCGCCGATCAGCAGCACGTCCAGGCGGCGCGGCAGCGCCCGCGGGACGTCGTCGCGGCCGGCGGGCGCGGCGCCGACGGGGGAGGAGGCCCCGCCGGGGCGCGCGGACGGCAGGCCCGCCGCGACCGGGTCGCGGGCCGGGAAGACGCTGTCGAGCAGGTCGCGTTGCAGAGTGCCGAGGTGCGCCGCCGTCAGCGGCGGAAGCGCCGCCAGCGCGCAGATCGCCGCGACGGCGGCGCCGCCGGCCAGCCGCCACGGCCAGGACAGCCCGTCCGGGCGCAGCACGGCGTAGGAGCGGACGATCAGCAGCGTCCACCCGCCGGCCAGCGCCGCGCAGCCGACGACCAGCGCGGCCAGCCGCTGCGGCCGGACCGCCGCGTCCACGAGGGCGGACCACAGCCACCCGGCGGCGAGGACGACGCCGCTCAGCGCCAGCGTGTAGGAGAACAGCAGCGCCGTGCCCGTCCGGACCCGTCCCGCGCGCAGGTGCGCCATGCCCGGCACCACCGCCGAGACCGCCGTGACCAGCAGCGCCCTGCCGAGTCCGCGCCACGGCGCGTCGCCGTCCATGTGGCCTCTCCCCTCCGAACCGCACCGGAGGGACAGCCTGGGCCGATCACCGCCGTCCGGGCCATCGCGGACACGGCCGGTTGGGGTTTGCCGGGGGTTTTCGGACCCGCCGTCTACCAGCTCGTGGTCAGCGGCATTCCCTCGGCGTAGCCGGACGGGCTCTGCACGCCGACGATGGCGCGTTCGTGGAACTCCTCCAGCGTGCGGGCGCCCGCGTAGGTGCAGGCGCTGCGCAGCCCGGCCACGATCGAGTCGAGCAGGTCCTCCACGCCGGGACGCTGGGGGTCCAGGTACATGCGGGAGGTGGAGATGCCCTCCTCGAACAGCGCCTTGCGGGCCCGCTCGAACGGGGAGTCGTCGGCGGTGCGCAGCCGCACCGCGCGGGCCGAGGCCATGCCGAAGCTCTCCTTGTAGAGCCGTCCGTCGGCGGCGCGCTGCACGTCGCCCGGCGACTCGTAGGTCCCGGCGAACCAGGAGCCGATCATCACGTTGGAGGCGCCCGCGGCCAGCGCCAGCGCCACGTCGCGCGGGTGCCGCACGCCTCCGTCGGCCCACACGTGGCGGCCCAGGCGGCGCGCCTCGGCGGCGCACTCGAGCACCGCGGAGAACTGCGGCCGGCCCACCCCGGTCATCATCCGCGTCGTGCACATCGCGCCGGGCCCCACGCCGACCTTGACGATGTCGGCGCCGGCCTCCACCAGGTCGCGCACGCCCTCGGCGGTGACCACGTTGCCCGCCACGACCGGAACGGCCGGGTCCAGCCCGCGCACCGCCCGCAGCGCGTTGATCATCTTGTCCTGGTGGCCGTGCGCGGTGTCCACCACCAGCAGGTCGGCGCCCGCGTCCAGCAGCGCCTTCGCCTTGCCCGCCACGTCCCCGTTCACGCCGACGGCCGCCGCCACCCGCAGCCGCCCGGAGGCGTCGACCGCGGGGGTGTAGAGGGTGGCGCGCAGCGCGCCGGTGCGGGTGAGGATGCCGGTCAGGCGGCCCCGCGCGTCGACGACCGGGGCGAGCCGGTGCCCGCGCTCGTGCAGCCGGTCGAAGGCGTCGTGCGGGTCGATGCCGTCGGGCAGCGTCACCAGGTCGCGGGACATGATGTCGCGCAGCTGGGAGAAGCGGTCCACGCCCTGGCAGTCGGCCTCGGTGACCACCCCGACGGGACGGTCGTCCTCGACGACGATCACCGCGCCGTGGGCGCGCTTGTGCAGCAGGGCCAGCGCCTCGCCCGCGGTCGAGTGGGGGGTCAGCCGGATCGGGGTGTCGTAGACCAGGTGGCGGCGCTTCACCCAGCCGATCACGTCGGCGACGACGTCGACCGGGATGTCCTGGGGGATCACCGCGATCCCGCCGCGCCGGGCGATGGTCTCGGCCATGCGGCGGCCGGACACCGCCGTCATGTTGGCGACCACGATCGGCACGGTGGTGCCGCTCCCGTCGGAGGTGGTCAGGTCCACGTCCAGCCGCGACCCGACCGACGAACGGCGGGGAACCATGAAAACGTCGTTATAGGTGAGGTCGTGAGCGACGCGCTCACCGTTCAGCAGGCGCACGGCTGTACTACACACCAATCACAGTCAAACTGGCTGGATCACCGTACATTGTGATCCATACCCCGGGGTGCTTCCGCCAAGCTCCGCCGCCGACCCCCGCGCCGCCGGGGCTTCCGGGGGGTCGGGGGCGTACTACCTGAGGGTGACGAGGTGGTGGCCTCAACGCCGCTGCCAGGGCTTTCTCTCCTGGCCAGTGTGATCAGACGGACAAGAGTCGATATGTGGGCAACGTGAGGTTTCGCTCTCTGTAAAGTTACCTCTTGACGATCCTGTCGGCTCGTTGCAGTTTTCTTACATGTGCCTCACGCGGACGGCTGCCCCCCGTAGGAGGCGTCACAGCAGAACACCGGGAGAAGCGCATGCATGTCACGCTGTCGACCCCGGTGTGCCGCGTCCGCCCGCGCCGGGGCTCGTCACGTCCGGCAGGTGATCGTCGCAACGTCGTCCGGTGCCGCGCCGTCGCCCAGCGTCACCGTCCGCGCACGATGATCCGATCAGCGTTGCGCTGTCGTACCGGTTTACGCGGCATCCGATCGTCGCCGCGACCGGACGCCGACGCATCGACGGTCGCCGGGCAGGACGAACACGAGCAAGATCAATATTTGACGTCAGACCGTCCCCGAATGGAATGATCTTGCAGTCATTGGCAAATCGATTCATTGCGTGTCGAGGAGGAGAGCCGTGCTGGATGCGGTCGACGCCGTGCTCGTCCGCGAGCTCCAGCGGGATGGCAGGGCGACGTTCCAGGCGCTCGCTGACCGCGTCGGGCTGTCCCGCACGGCGGTGCGGGCCCGGGTGCAGCACCTTCTCGAGTCCCAGGTGGTGCGCGTCGTCGGCATCGTGCACGCCGCGGTGGTCGGCGCGGAGGCGATCGGGCACGTCTCGGTCACCGTCGACGGCTCGGCCCGCGAGGTCGCCGCGGTCATCGCCGCGCGGCCCGCGGTCAGCTTCGCCGCCCTGACGGCCGGGCCGCACGACGTGGTCGCCCAGATCCGCACCCGCGACGACGCCGCCCTGGCCGCGGAGGTGGACTACATCCGGTCCGTCCCCGGCGTGCGCGCCGCGGAGGTGTTCCGGTCGGTGACCACGGTCCGCGACACCCATTCGGTGGTGCGCGAGCTGGGCGAGATCAGCCTCGACGACATCGACTGGCGGCTGCTGCAGGAGCTGCAGCGCGACGGCCGCGCCCCCTACACCCGCCTGGCCAACATCATCGGCCTGTCGCAGGCGGCGACCCGGGCCCGGGTGGTCCGGCTGATGCGCTCGGGCGTCATCCAGGTGACCGGGCTGGCCGACCCCCACGCCCTGGGCGCCCGCGAACTGGGCGGCTTCGGGCTGGTGGTCACCGGCGGGCTGCGGCGCGTCGCCGAGGCCGTGGCCGAGCAGGACGGCGTGCGGTACGTGGCGACCGGCTTCGGCCGCTACGACATCGTGGGGCAGGCCGAGGCCGCCTCCCGGGCCGAGCTGGTGTCGGTGCTGGACGCCATCCGCGCCGTGCCCGGCGCCACCGTCCGCGAGTCGTGGCACCACCTGGACGTCGTCAAGGAGTCCTACGCCGTCGAGCTTCCCGACAAGCCCCTGAACGGCGCCGTCCGTTCCGGCGGGCACTGACCCTTCGGGGCCCGGAGCGTCGCCGGCGTGTCGGCCCGGCCGCCACGGGAGCGCTCCCGTGGCGGCCGGGCCGGCACGCCGCGGCCGCCTCCCGGTCAGTGCTGGTCGCGGCCGCTCTCCTTGGCGAAGTTCAGAAAGTCGCGGGCCGCCGGCGACAGCTGCCGGTGCGCGTGCACCAGGCCGATCATGCGGGTGACCGGCGGTCCGAACGAGCGCACCACCAGGCCCTCGGTGTCGTCGATCTGGTTGCGGTACCACACCAGCGACCCCAGCCCCGCGCGCACCCAGCCCGGCCAGGCCGCGCGCTCGTCGGACTCCAGCGCGGGCACCGGTGTGACGCCCAGCCGCGCCAGCAGGGCGTCCAGCTCCGCGCGGCTGGCCCCGCCGCGCGCGGGCATGATCAGCCGCAGGCCGTCCAGCGCCGCCGGCGGCACCGGCTCGCGCAGCCGCAGCCCGGGCGGGGAGACCAGCACCACCTCCCGTTCCTCGAGCGGATGCGCGATCAGGTCGCCGGGCACCGGCAGGTCGGCGACGGCCAGGTCGGCGCGGCCGGAGCGCAGCACCGCGGTCACCGCCTCGCGGCCGCGGCAGCGCACCACCCGCACCCGCACCGCCGGACGGTCGCGGGCGAAGCGGGGCAGCAGCCCTCCGGTCAGCTCCGGCTCCAGGGACGGCGGGGTGGCGACGCGCAGCTCCGCGCCCCGGCCGTTGCCGTGCGCCACCGACAGACCCTCGATCGCCTCGACCGCCTCCAGCGCCACCCGGGCCTGCCGCACCACCTCCTCGCCGACCGGAGTGAGCACGACGCCGCGGCCGGAGCGCGCGAACAGCTCCACGCCGAGCTCCCGTTCCAGTTCGCGGACCGCCCGCGACAGCGCGGGCTGGGCGACGTAGAGCGCCTGGGCCGCCGACGTCATCGTCCCGTGGTCGGCGGTCGCCACGACGTAGCGCAGCTGCCGCAGATTCATGCCCTGACCGTATGCCAACGAACCGCTTCGGTCCCGGACATAGCCGGAATCGGACCTGAGAATTCCCTGACGAGGACGTGTCCGCGTCAGCGTGCTAGCGCAGGCCCCCGCCCGGCGCGGCGGCCGGCGGGGAAGCGGCGTCAGGGCCGGGCTCCAGCGGCGGCGCCCCCACCGCGCAGTGGCTCTTGCAGCACGGCTCGCGCGCGCGGCCGGGCGCGGCGCGCAGGACGTCGTCGCCGATGGTCAGCGCCGCCAGCGCGGCCCCGGCCAGCAGCATCACCGCGCACACCCGCATCGACACCGCGAACCCGTCGGCGAACACCGCCGGTTCGGCGTAGGCGGCGCCGGTCAGCCCGGCGAGCGGCGGGACCGCCGCCACCGCCAGCAGCCCCGCCGTGCGCGCCACCGCGTTGTTGACGCCGCTGGCCACGCCCGCGTGCCGGTCGTCCACCGAGGCCAGCACCGAGGCGGTCAGCGGCGCGACCACCGCCGACAGGCCCAGCCCGAACACCGCCGCGGCGGGCAGCACGTCGCGCGCGTACGAGGCGTGCGGCCCGATGCGTCCGATCAGCAGCGCGCCGACCGCCGCGACCGCCAGTCCGGCCGCCATCGGCCGCCGCGGCCCGATCCGCTGCGCCAGCGCGCCCGCCCGCGACGACAGCAGCAGCATCAGCACCGTCACCGGCAGCAGCGCCGCGCCCGCGGCGACGGGCGTGAAATCCGACACCACCTGCAGGTTCAGCACGAGCAGGAAGAACATCACGCCCATCCCGCCGTACATGACGAACGTGACGGCGTTGACGGCCGAGAACTGCCGCGAACCGAACAGCTCCAGCGGCAGCATCGGCTGCGGGATCGTCCGGCGGCCGCGCCGGACGCCGCCCGAGGCCTGAGCCCGGCCGCGGGAGCGTTCGACGAGCAGGAACGCCGCCGCCGCGAGCACCCCCGCCGCCCCGGCCGCGACGACCACCGCGTCCGCGGCGCCCTTGGGCGCCTCGGTCAGCGTGTAGGTGAGGCCCGCCAGCGCCAGCGCCGCCAGCGCCGCGCCCAGCGCGTCGAAACGGCCGTGCGCGCCGGGGTCGGCGCTCTCGGGCACGTGCCGCGCCGTCACCAGCACCACCACGGCCGCCAGCGGCAGGTTCAGCAGGAACACCCAGCGCCACCCGGCGGCCTCCACCAGCCAGCCGCCGACGAACGGGCCGACCGCCGCGGCCACGCCGCCCAGCCCCGACCAGGCCCCCACCGCGCGGGGGCGGTCGTCCGGCGCGAACGACGCCTGGATGAGCGCCAGCGCGCCGGGCGTCAGCAGCGCCCCGCCCGCGCCCTGCAGCGCCCGGGCCGCCACCAGCGTGACGACGTCCTGCGCCGCCGCGCACAGCGCCGACGCGGCCGCGAACCACACCACGCCGATCAGGAACACGCGGCGCCGCCCGTACCGGTCGCCCAGCGAGCCGCCCAGCAGGATGAACCCGGCCAGCGTCAACGTGTAGGCGTTGACCGTCCACTGCAGGTCGGCCATGGACGCGTCCAGGCTGCGGGCCAGGCGCGGCAGCGCCACGTTGACGACCGTGGAGTCCAGCAGGGCCACGCTGGAGCCGAGCACGGTGGCCAGCAGCAGCCAGCGGCCCCGGGCGGTTCCCAGCGTGACGTCCGGCATCAGCGCCGGACCGGCTCGCGCGACGGCATACCAGCATCGTCGCACGTCGCAGGCCGGCGCTTCAGCGGCCTCCCGCGTCCCGCCGGGGCGGGGTCACCAGTGGTCGGGGCTGAACGGCTCGTCCTCCGGGCGCGCCGACTCCGACAGCAGCCGCAGGTCGGACTCCACCATCATCGTCACCAGCTCCTCGAAGGTGACCTCGGGCTCCCAGCCCAGCTGCTCGCGCGCCTTCTTGGGGTCGGCGCACAGCAGGTCCACCTCGGCGGGGCGGGTGTAGCGGGGGTCCGTCACCACGTGATCGCGCCAGTCCAGGCCCGCGGTGCGGAAGGCGAACTCGACCAGCTCGCGCACCGAGTGGGTCTCGCCCGTGCCGATCACGAAGTCCTCGGGGGTGTCCTGCGACAGCATCAAGTGCATGGCGCGGGCGTAGTCGCCGGCGAAGCCCCAGTCGCGCCGCGCCTCCAGGTTGCCCAGCCGCAGCTCCTTGGCCAGGCCCAGCTTGATGCGCGCCACGCCCAGCGACACCTTGCGGGTGACGAACTCCGCGCCCCGCCGCGGCGACTCGTGGTTGAACAGGATGCCGCTGACCGCGAACATCCCGTACGACTCGCGGTAGTTCTGCGTGATGTAGTGCCCGTAGGTCTTGGCGACGCCGTACGGGCTGCGCGGGTGGAACGGGGTCTTCTCGTTCTGCGGCGTCTCCCGCACCATCCCGAACATCTCCGACGACGAGGCCTGGTAGAAGCGGATCTGCCCGCTGCCGGGAGTGCGGGACGGGCTGATGCCCGACACCACCCGGATCGCCTCCAGCATGCGCAGCACGCCCATGCCGGTCACCTCGGCGGTGAGCTCGGCCTGCTGCCAGGACATCGGCACGTAGGAGATCGCGCCCAGGTTGTACACCTCGTCCGGCTGCACCCGCTCCACCGCCGAGATCAGGCTGCCCTGGTCGAGCAGGTCCCCGGTGGTGATCCGCACGTCGCCGACGTGCTTGCGCAGCCGCGCCACGTGCGGGTTGGCCTGACCGCGGACCAGGCCCCACACCTCATGCCCTTGCGCGAGCAGATGCTCGGCGAGGTACGAGCCGTCCTGCCCGGTGATGCCGGTGATGAGTGCTCGCCTGGACAGCGGATCCTCCTGGCCGTATCGGTCGCTCACGGGGCTCACTGCGAGGAGGTCCCCCGCTGTGAGAGTGAATTATGAGGTTAGCGACCCGCTTGCGACGCTGACGAGAGAGGGCGCCGTTTGCACCGAATTTGCTTCGAGTTTCACATCCGCGTGGCGGCGCGGGGCCGGTCTGTGCGAGCGTGGGCTCATCATGGGGTGCTGCGATGACCGCCGGTGAGGCCCGTCCGCCCGCCGGCGACCCGCCGACGGAGCCGCCGATGGAGCCGCCGCCGCTGCGGCCGAACGGGCGGCCGCTGGGCCGGTACGCGATCATGGCCGTGGTGAACCGGACGCCCGACTCGTTCTTCGACCGGGGCGCCACCTACGCCTTCGACGCCGCGCTGGCCGCCGTGGACCGCGCCGTCGCCGAGGGCGCCGACATCGTGGACATCGGCGGCGTCAAGGCCGGGCCGGGCGAGGAGGTCGACGCGGCCGAGGAGAAGCGGCGCGTGGTCGAGCTGGTCGCCGCCGTCCGCGACCGGCACCCCGACATCGTGATCAGCGTGGACACCTGGCGCGCCGAGGTCGGCGAGGCCGTGGCCGCCGCCGGCGCGGACCTGCTCAACGACACCTGGGGCGGCCCGGACCCGCGGCTGGCCGAGGTCGCCGCCGCGCACCGCATCGGCCTGGTCTGCGCGCACGCGGGCGGCCTGGCGCCCCGCACCCGCCCGCACCGCGTCGGGTACGACGACGTGGTGGCCGACGTCATCCGGCACGTGACCGCCGAGGCCGAGCGGGCCGTCGCGCTCGGCGTGCCGCGCGACGCCATCCTCATCGACCCCGCGCACGACTTCGGCAAGAACACCCGCCACTCGCTGGAGATCACCCGCCGCCTCGGCGAGCTGACGGCCACCGGCTGGCCCGTCCTGGTCGCGGTGTCCAACAAGGACTTCATCGGCGAGACCCTGGGGCAGCCGGTCGACAAGCGCGGCGTCGGCACCATGGCGGTGCTGGGGGTGTCGGCGTGGCTGGGCGCGCGCGTGTTCCGCGTCCACGACGTCGCGGGCGCCCGCCGCGCCCTGGACGCCGTCGCGTCCCTCGCCCCGTGACCGCCCTTCGCGCCGACGGCGCGGGGCCTCGTCAGTGGGCGGCGGCCTCGCGCTGGCGGGCCCGGTAGGCCGCCACGTGCATCCGGTTGCCGCAGGTGCGGCTGTCGCAGTAGCGGCGGCAGCGGTTGCGGGACAGGTCCACCAGGACGCGGGAGCAGTCGGGCGCCTCGCAGGTGCGCAGACGCTCCAGTTCGCCCGCGGCCACCACGTACGCCAGCGCCATGCCGCAGTCGGCGGCCAGATGCTCGTCCATGGGCGCGCCCGGCGCGAAGAAGTGCACGTGCCAGTCGTAGCCGTCGTGGTCGGTCAGGTGCGGCGTGGTGCGCACCTCGCCGATGATCTCGTTGATCAGCCGGACGGCCGCCTGGACGTCGGGCGCGGTGAACACCGCGTGGAAGCGGGTCCGCAGGTCGCGCACCCGCTCCAGGTCGCGCTCGGTCAACTGGTGCACGTCGCTGAACCGGTTGCGGTCGACGAACGCCCGCAGCGCGCCCAGGTCTGCCAGCCGTTCCTCACCCGACGCCTCGGGCCCGGTGTTGATCAGGTCGACGACGGTGGCCAACGCGTGCTCGGCGTCATGAGTGAAGATCACTGTGACTCCAGTCTCGGAGACCGGCGACGGACGTGCGAAAACGCGGCACGGGAGAGGGACCCCCCTGAGAGCGCCGCACGTTATCACCATATGACGCCTGGGGTGAACGCCGCCCTGGCCGGAGGCAGGCCCCCGCGGCCCGGCGACGAGCGGCCGTCGCCCCAGGTGACGTCCTCATGGGACGCACAAGCGCCGCGCTCTCCCCGACGCCGCAGCCCCACGAAGAGGCACGGATCGTCGTCGTTCTCGCCGCCCTTCTCAGCGCAGGCCAGACGCGATCTTGCCGCTCGCGGAGCACGGCGGTCGGATCGGTGTCAGGGCTGCCTCCGATGCCCGTGCCACCCGAGTCACGACCGACGCCGCAGTGCCTGTCGGGTCGCCCGTTGAGATCCGGGTCAGCTGTTCACCGAGATTGGGATGGCCGGAATAGGACACGATGGACGAGGCGGCCCGCGAGCCTGGCGCTGCGCGGAGCAGCTGTCGATCAGCAGACCAGGAGCATGCGCAACGGCGCCGTGGGGCTTGTCGGGCCAGGGGGTGGCTGCGCCCTTCACCGTCGGCGCCGGGCGGCCCGGGGCAGACCGCATTCGGCGATGTGGCCGGTGGTCCTGTCGTCCCGCGCACCCCGGAGGCAGTGAGCAGGGCGAGGGTCTGCACAACGGGGCCAGGCTTGGCGGGCTGGCGATCGTGGAGCGGTCCCACGCTGTTCGCGCTGGACGGCGCGGGCGGCGCTGCTGGGCTCGGCGATGCGGCCGGTGGGATGGTCGCGCGCGGCCTCGTCGACCAGCAGGGTCAAGGGTTTGAGCAACGGCGCAGTGAGCTTGTCAGCCCTGTGTGCGTCCACGGTGCGGCCAGCGTGACCGTCGGGGCTTTTGCGGCGCGCTCGGCGAAGATCCGTTGCAGACCGCGTCATGGTCGTCGGGCAGGCGTTGCCGGGCGTGCCCGGTCTGTGCGGATGGAGTCGGCGATGTTCCGCTCGAGCTTCTGGGGCGCTGGTGCTCAATGTGCTCAGTGACCACTATCGGCCACGGGCGGGCTGTGCCGCGCTGGCGTCCTGCGGCGCGCGGCGGTCAAGATGGGCGGGATGCGCGGCACGATCGTTTACGCCATGGAGTCGTCGGTCCGCGGGGACCTCGCCCGACCGGTCAGAGCCTGTCGGGGCCGCCGCGCCGGTCCGAGCCGAGCGGGTCGGCGGAGGTGCCAGGGCCATGACCGGAACGCCGCCGAGCACGTGGGGCCGGTCGGCTGGATGGAACCGCCCGCGCGAGATCAATGACGCATTGAGGGGCTTTCAGGTAGGCGCCGAAGGCGCGTCCGGAACGCGTCCGTCGGCAGCTGCACGCCGACAGGAGAACGCGGGCAGGGGAGAGGCGCGACCAGCAGTCGTGGTCTTCGGCCCGTCCTTTGCGCCGCTGGTCTCCATTACGTGCGGTACTGCATCACGTGCGGTATTACGTGCGGTACTGCCGTAGTCGGCCGGACAGTCGGTGACGCAGGTGTTCCCGTCCCGCACCCCAGGCCCGTCATGGACGAGGGCGGCGGCGTCCCGGCGTTCCTCGTCGCGGGCGCGGGGCGCGGGGACCGGGCGCGTCGGCTCAGAGCGAGTACATCGGGTCGGCGACGACGGGGTAGTAGGCGCCCTCGTGCTTGACGCGCATCGTCACGACGTTGCCGTCGAGCACGTAATCGGCCTTGACCTGGCGGAACATCGAGTCGCACGCCCACGGACTGTAGAGGCGGCCCACCGTGGCGCCGTAGCGCAGGTGGACGACGTCGTAGCCGCCCGACGGCATGGCCTCCAGCGCCAGTCCGTCGGCGAGCGTGAAGGGGAAGCGGTACTCCTCCGGCGCGTCCGGCCCATGGATGACCGTGAGGAGCCGGATGCCGCTGGAGGTGGTCTGCGCGAGCATGTCGGTGTCGACGTCCACGCCGATGAACGCCCGGAAGGTCGGCCGGATCACCTGGGCGACGGTGTCGGCGGCCGTCACGTCGATCCCGATGTGGATGCGCTGGCCGTCCTTGGTCGGCACCCACACGCCGTCGCGGGCGCGTTGGCCCCAGCCGACGTCGGGGTTCTCCAGCTCCTGAGGCTCGTTCTTGCCCCGCGCGACCAGAATCCTGGAGGCGGCGCTCATCGCCGCGGCAGCCCCGTCACGTGCATGCCTCATGGCGGGCCCCCTCGCATCATCGATCCATCCGCCACATCACACCGATGTGGGGCTACCACTGTGACGTCAGGCACGGGCCACCAGGTCGATACCGGTGCTATGTGTGATTCGCCCCTGCGACGTTGGACTTTACACCACGCTTATATGTGACGATCCAGCCAGTAACAGGAATGACCAGACCATGTCACGAGGGAGACCGGTCATGAGCGCTCCGCCGCCTCCCGGCACCGTCCGCGTCGCCGACCTGCCGCCCGAACGGCGGCGTGAGTTGCACGCCATGCTGCGCGACTCCACCCCGCTGCACCGGCTGCTGGGATTGGAGCTGGTCGAGATCGGCGAGCGGCACGCCGTGCTGTCCATGCCGGTGCGCCCGGAGGCTTTCAACAGCACCGGCAACCTGCACGGCGGCGCCATCGCCACGCTCATCGACGTGGCCGCCGGGACCGCCGCGGCGCGCGGCAGCGGCTTCCGGCCGGAGGAGCAGGGCCTGGTCACCGCCGACCTGCACGTCCGTTACCTGGGGCGGCCGCGCGGCGACACGGTGTTCGCCCGCGCGGAGGTGCTCAAGGCCGGCCGTCGGTTGGTGATCGTCGAATGCCGGGTCGCCGACGCCGAGGACCGCGTGATCGCCTCCGCCGACTTCTCCATGATGATCGTTCCGCGGCGCGAGCCGCTGCGTCTCGTCGACGGCGCCGATGCCGCAGGCCCCGACCTGTGACCGCCGCGGTCTCCCTGCCGGAAAAACAATTGCGGGGCGCCGTCGACCTGCGCATCCTAGAACACGCCGAAAGGGAAAGGCCGGAGGGGCGAGCCACCGGTTAGGCGACTGGTCTCCAAAACCAGTGAAAAGCAGGTTCGACTCCTGCCGCCCCTGCGAGACGAGTAGCGGCTCCCGCCGTCATGGGCTCGTGGTGTAAAGGGAACACATCTGTTTTGCACACAGAGGATCGGGGTTCGATTCCCTGCGGGTCCACGGGGCTGATCAGCCCGCACGGCGGGCCTCGCCGGTCCCGCCGCGAGGTCCGCGGCCTTCTCCGCACGCCGTAGAAGCCTTGTGGGTGAGGCGTCAGGTTTCCACCCTGGAGAACCGGGTTCGACTCCCGGCTACGGCTCTCATCGCGCCGGTCGCGCGCGCCCGTCGGCCAGCGCTTCGCGTTCAATCGCGTCGAACTGGGCGGCCATCGCGTCGGCCAGGGCGCGCATGCCCGTCATCGGCCGGACCATGACGCACAATTCCTCGATCAGCCCGGCGTCGTTCGTGCGCAGGAAATCGCAGCCGTGGACCTCGCGGGCGCCGATCCGGGCCGTGAACATCAGCGCGTGGTCGCGTCCGCTCGGGTCGGCCATTTCCCGCACGTACCGCAGGTCGTCGAGGACCCGCGCGACGCCGCGCAGGATCGCGCCGACCATGGCCCGGCCGGTGTACGGGGTGAAGGCCACCGGACTGAGGAAGACGACGTCCTCGGCGAGCAGCCTGGGCAGGGCGTCGACGTCGCCCCGTTCGACCGCCGCGCGGAACGGGTGCATCCGCCACCTCCATAGTCAGATTGTTGAATAGGTGTGGACGTTAGTGCGGCGCGGCGGCGTTTGTCCAGGCGTGCGCGGAGGGCGTCCCGGCCCGGCTACCAGGCGCGCGCGGCCTCGAGCAGGCGGTCGCGGACGAGGGCGACGTGCGGGTTGTCCGCGGGGCCGGACCGCTGGACCAGGAAGCCGGTGTTGATGGGCGGATCCGCGGGCTCCAGCAGCGGGACCACGGCGCCGGAGGCGAGCTCGTCCTGGCACAGGTAGCGCGGCAGCACGCTGATGCCGGCGTCCGCGGCGACCGCGGCCAGGACCCCGCGCAGATCGGGGACGACCACCGCCGCCGGTCCCGCCAAGCGCGTGCCGAACACGTGCCGCCAGTACCGCCGCGCGATCGGCAGGTCCTCGGCGTAGGTGACGAGCGGGACGCCGCGCAGGGCCGACGGTCCTTCCCGGGCGACGCGCTCCGGGCCGATGCGTTCCGCCCAGCCCGGCGAGGCGACCAGCACGAACTCCTCGTCCATGAGGGGTTCGGCCACCAGCGTCCGGCCCCGGGGCCGACGGGTGGCGATGACCAGGTCGTACACGCCCTTGCCGAGGCCGGCGAGCAGGTCGTCGGTCAGGCCGGTGGTGACGCGCAGCCGCAGGCCGTCGTCCACCAGCGGCGCCAGGGACGGCAGCGCCCGCAGGCACAGCAGCTCGGCGGGGCCCGCCAGGTGCACCGGAGCCGGCGGCGCCTCGTGCTCGCCGCCGCCCGCCACGGCCGCCAGGGCGTCCAGCGGGGCGGCGACCTGGGCGGCCAGCTCGTCGGCCACCGGGGTCGGCGCCGCGCCGCGGGGGAGCCGTTCGAACAGGCGGCGCCCCAGCCGCTGTTCGAGGGCCCGCACCTGCGCGGTCACGGTCGGCTGCGCCAGACCGAGCAGCGCGGCCGCGGCCGTGAACGAGCCCGAACGGTGCACGGTGAGGAAGGTGCGCAGCTGGTTGAGGTCCAACGGGGCATCGGTTTTTCGATGGCTCACCTAGTTCATCCTATTTGTCTGTCTTGCACCGGGATCCCTAGGTTCGATGCCGTCCGGCAGATGGGAAGGACGACGATGGCGAAGATCCTTTTCGTGATGACCGGTGCGGACCACTGGACGCTCGCCGACGGCGAACGCCACCCGACCGGCTTCTGGGCCGAGGAGGCGGTCACCCCTTACCGGGCGGTCGCCGAGGCCGGCCATGAGGTCGTGGTGGCCACGCCGGGCGGGGTGGAGCCGCCCGTGGACCGCGCCAGCCTGACACCAGACGCGGCGAGCGGGCCCGAGGCGGCCCGGGAGCTCGCCGCCGGCCTGGAGGCGTTCGACGCGCTGCGCCGGCCGGTGGCGCTGGAGGACGTCGACCCGGCCGACTACGACGCGGTGTTCGTCCCCGGCGGGCACGGCCCGATGGAGGACCTGGCGCGCGATCCGTCGTGCGGACGGGTGCTGACGGCCACTTTGGACGCGGGCAAGCCCCTCGGCGCGGTGTGCCACGGGCCTGCCGCGCTGCTGGCCGCCCGCCGCCCCGACGGCGCCTCGCCGTTCGCCGGGTACCGGCTCACGGCGTTCACCAACGCGGAGGAGACGCAGGCCGGGTACGCGGACAAGGCCGCGTGGCTGCTGCAGGACCGCCTGACGGAGATCGGCGCCGAGTTCGTGGAGGGCCCGGCCTGGCAGTCCCACGTGGTCGTCGACCGCAACCTGCTGACCGGGCAGAACCCGCAGTCGTCCGAAGCGGTGGCCGCCGAGTTCGTCAAGGCCGTCGCCGGCTCGGCATGAGAAGGCGGCCGTGGACGGGCGTCCACGGCCGCCCCGCGGGATATTCGGTTGAGACCGCCCGTTCCGCGCTGCTGCAATGGCAGGGCGTTGGAGGGTTGGCCGAACGGTAAGGCACCGGTCTCGAAAACCGTGGTCGAGGTCACACTCGTAGGGGTTCGAATCCCTTACCCTCCGCCCGAAGACCGGGCGGCCCGCGACGACGCCGCCCAGTTGCTCCGCACGGACGCCGGAAACGCCCCCCGGCTCACACGGCGAGGCCACGGCGGCCGGTGAGCCGCCGTGGCGTACGGATGCGACCTGCCGGGGACGGGGTCAGCAGGTGGCCGGCGCGGCCAGGGGCGTCGGGGCGGTCAGCGCGGTCAGGACCTCGCTGAGGCGGTCCAGGGAGTCGGCGATCCAAGGGAGCGTCAGCGGGTCCGGGGTGGCCAGCGCCGCCAGACGCTGCTCCTCGGTCTCCCCGTACAGCAGGCTGGAGGACACCCGCATGCGCAGGGCCTCGTCGGCGTCGCCGAAGGCGGCGCCCGGCAGGACGCCCACGCCGTACCGCTCCAGCAGCAGCTCCGCCAGCTGGGTGCCGGTGCGCACGCCGTGGTCGGTGCGCAGGCGGTCGCGCAGCGGCTCCAGGTCGGGATAGACGTAGAAGGCGCCCTCGGGGGAGGGGACGCGCGCCCCGGCGGCCTCGAAGCGCTCGGCGACGGCGGCGGCGACGATGGCGTGCAGGCGGCGGCTGCGGTTCACGCGCTCGACCAGCTCGGGCGGCTCGGAGAAGGCGAACGCCGCCGCGTGCTGCATCGGCGCCGGCGCGCTGGACCAGATCTCGCTGCCCACGCCCAGCAGGTCCGAGCGCAGCGCCTCCCCGATCGGGCCCTCCGGCAGCCGGGCCACGCCGATCCGCCAGCCGCCGGCCGCAAGGTGCTTGCTCAACGCCGTCGTCACCACGGTGCGTTCGGGGGCGTACCGGGCCGGGCTCGGCACGTCCCGGGACGGATCGTGCACCAGGTCGCGGTAGATCTCGTCGGAAATGATCACCAGGTCGAGCTCGCGGGCCACCTCGCACAGCCGCCGCACCGACTGCTCGGACGCCAGCGTTCCGGTCGGGTTGTCCGGCAGCGTCACCACCACGCCGGCGACCGAGCGGCCCTGCGAGCGGGCGCGCACCACGGCGTCGGCGAGCAGCGCGGGGCTGGGCAGCCCGCCCTCGCCCGGGGGCGTGGCGACCTGGAGCGCCCCCTCGGCGGCCAGGGCCGCCTGGGCGGCGTAGCTGACCCAGCTGGGCGCCGGTATGACGATCTCACCCCCCAGCGACATCACCAGGCCGAAGAGCAATGCCTTGCTGCCCGGGCCTCCCACCACCATCGCCGGCTCGGTGGGCAGTCCGCGGCGGCTCCAGTACCCGGCCGCGGCGGCGCGCAGCGCCGCCGAGCCCGCGACGGGGCCGTAGGCTCCGCGGTCGGAGCCGGCCGCCAGCTCGCGCGCCAGCGCCGGGTGGATGGGCAGTCCGGCCTCGCCGAAGCCGAGCGGCAGCACCCGGACGCCCTCGCGGCGCTTGCGGGCTATCGCCTCGTTGATGGCGAGCGTCGGCGACAACGGCACCCGGCGGGGTCTGGACCCGGTGGACGTCGCCTCGGTGGACTCATTCTCGACAGGCATCAAATGCTCCAGGCATGATGTGGCGTACACGGAGAGTCATGCAGGGATCCCCGTAAGTGACCCGGCCGGGCTCGACTCATTGTTTTCCCAGAAAAAGCGTCACCACAAGCGAGTCTCAGCGATGCAGACCGTAAGATGAACTGATGCTTGAACTGCGCAGGCTGCGTCTGCTCGCCGAGTTCGCCCGCCGGGGCAGCATCGCGGCGACCGCGTCCGCCCTGGGCTACACCCCCTCGGCGGTCTCCCAGCAGTTGGCGGCGCTGGAGCGGGAGGCGCGGGTGGCGCTGCTGGACCGCACCGCCCGCAGCGCCGAGCTGACCGATGCCGGCCGGCGGCTCGCCGAGCGCGCCGAGGAGATCCTCACCCTGGTCGAGGCCGCCGAGGCCGAGCTGTCGGCGAACGCGGACGCCCCCATGGGCCGGGTGGTCGTCACCGCCTTCCCGTCCGCGGCGGTGGCGTTCGCCCCCGCGCTGGCGGGCAGCCTGAGCGACCACCCGGAGCTGACGTTCGTCCTGCGCCAGACGCGGCCCGGCGACGGCATCCGCCAGGTGCAGAGCGGCGAGGTCGACATCGCGCTCGTCGACGACTGGTCCGGCAAGCTGTCCGCGCACGCGCCCGCCGCGCTGAAGTTCTTCCACCTGCGCCGCGACCCGCTGGTGCTGGCGGTGCCGCCCGGGCATCCCATGGCGGACCCGGCCAAGCCCGTCGACCTGCAGGAGCTGCGGGAGGAGCCGTGGATGGCCGCGCCCGCCGGCGAGCCGTCCCGCCAGGCCGTGGACCGGCTGCTGGACACCGTCGGGGGCAGGCGGCCCGTGCCGTGGGAGTTCGAGGGCCTGCACACCATCCTCAGCCTGGTGGCGCGCGGGATCGGCATCGCCGCCATCCCCGCGCTGGCGCTGGCGGCGGGCGAGCAGCGCGTCGCGGTGCGCCGCATCCCCGACTGCGACCTGGCCCGCGAGGTGTACGCGGTGACGCGGGCGGCCAGCGTGCGCCGCCCCTCGGTCGCGGTGACGCTGCGCGCCATCTACGAGGCCGCCCAGAACGTCCCGGAAGTCCTGCCCGAGTCGGACGACGAGCTCGGCCCGGCCTCGCCGCCGGACGAGCCGCCCCCGCGCGCGGACCGGTGAGGGGTACGCGGGACGGGCCCGAACCGGTTCGATCATGACCGCATCCGGCCAGGGGCCGGACCGCGCCGCCGCCCGGGCCGAACTAACGCGCGACGAGACACCCGCGCACGGGCGCCCGCGCGGGGACGCCGCCGAGGGGAGGCGCCGGAGCATGGAGAGCGATCCGGGGCGACACCGTCCCGCCCGGTATGCGGCATCTCGTACCGTGGAGCGGATCGTGACCGCTTCCGCTCGCGCGGACCTGGCCGCTTCGGGGACGCAGCCGTTCATGGACCGAACCGACCACCACGCCTTCGAGATGCCCCGCCTGACGGCGCTGATCCGGCACGCCCTGCCGCGCTTCGTCGAGGGCGTCATCGCGCCGGTCGCGGTGTTCTACGCGGCGTTCGCGCTGCTCGGCCTGAACGGCGGGCTGGCCGCCGCCGTCCTGTGGGTCTACGGCGGGATCGTCTGGCGCTGGTGGCGCGGCCACGGGGTGTCGGCGATGCTGCTGCTGGCAGCGCTCGGCGTGACCGTCCGCGCGGCCCTGGCGGCCGCCACGCACAGCCCGGTGCTGTACTTCCTGCAGCCCACGCTCGGGACGCTGGCGGTGAGCATGGCGTTCCTGGTGTCGGTGCCGCTGCGCCGCCCCCTCGCCCAGAAGCTGGCCACGGACATGGTGCCGCTGCCCGAGGCGTTCCTGGAGCACGACCGCGTCCGGCGGTTCTTCCTGCGCATCTCGCTGCTGTGGTCGCTGGTGTTCTTCGCCAACGCGCTGATCAGCCTGTGGATGCTGTTCAACGAGTCCATCGGCGTGTATCTGTGGGTGCGCACCAGCCTGGTGACCGCGCTGGGGGCGGCCGCCGCGGCGGTGTCGGTGTGGGGCTTCCGGCGATGCCTGCGGCACGTCAACGGCGAGCGGGCCGTCGCCGCCCCGGCCGCCCGCCCCGCGCCGTCGGCCGCCTGACGCCCGCGCTCGGGCCGCCGGTCGCCCGGCGGCCCGCCGCCCGGAGGCCGGGTGGTCCCGACGACGTCGTCGATCTCACACCCGGAACCGAACTTTTCCGCCTGGCGTCGCGTCTTCCATCTACGGATAGATTCCAGGTAAGGGGCCGTTCAATGACATTGGGGGTGTTCGTGGGCGACACAGGTCGTTTCGGGCTGGCCGTGGCCGGTGGCGCCGGTGCCGTGCTCGTCCTGCTGGCGGGCTGCAGCGGCGGCAGCGGCTCGGGCGAGCTGGCCTCCGGCAAGACGGCCACGGCGACGATCACTCCCGCCAACGGCGCCACCTCGGTCCGGCCGGACGGCCCGATCGAGGTCAAGGCCGCCGAGGGCACCCTGCAGAACGTCACCGTGCAGGGCAAGGGCGCCGTCATCACCGGGCGGATGTCGGCCGACCGCAAGACGTGGCGGTCGGACCGGACGCTGACCCCGAACACGTCCTACACGGTGACCGCGCAGGTCCGCCGGGACGGCAAGACCGAGACGGTGAGCAGCACCTTCACCACGCTCAAGCCGGCGAAGACCCTGTCGATCATCGATGTCACGCCCAACGTGGAGGGCGAGAAGGTCGGCGTCGGCATGCCCATCTTCGTCCGGTTCAACCGGGCGGTCACCGACCGGGCCGCCGTGGAGCGGGCCCTGCGGGTGACGCCGGAGAAGCCGGTGGAGGGCGCCTGGCGGTGGGTCGCGCCCGACCAGGTGGTGTACCGCACCGCGACGTATTGGCCGGCGCACCAGCGGGTCCGGTTCAGCGCCCAGCTGGCCGGGCTGAACGCCGGCGGCGGCGCCTACGGCGCCAAGGACGTCGAGGAGACCATCGAGATCGGCGCCGCCCAGATCACCAAGGGCAACATCAACCGCCACCACATGACGGTGACCCGGGACGGCAAGAAGCTGCGCACCATCCCCTTCAGCGCGGGCAACGGCACGACCCGCGAGTACACCACCACCAGCGGCGTCCACCTGCTGATGGAGAAGGGGAACCCGGTCGTCATGGAGTCGCCGGGCCGCAAGCCGGGCGACCCCGGCTACTACAAGCAGAAGGTCAACTACGCGGTCCGCTTCTCCAACAGCGGCGAGTACGTCCACTCGGCGCCGTGGTCGGTGGGCGCGCAGGGCTCGGCCAACGTCAGCCACGGCTGCATCAACGTCAGCCCGTCCAACGCCAAGTGGTACTACGACATCATGCAGCGCGGCGACGTGATCGAGCTCACGGGCACCGACCGCGAAGTCGAATGGGACAACGGCTGGAGCTTCTGGCAGCTGTCGTTCGCCGAGTGGAAGAAGGGCAGCGCCCTGTCCTGACGCGGTCCCGATCTTCAAAGAGGGGCCGTCCCCCGGACGCTCCTCACCGATCGCGCTCGGTCGCCGGTCCGGCGGCCTGCGCGACCGGCCGCGACGCCGTGGCATCGGACCCCGCCGAATACCCCGGTTAGCGACATCAGGAACCTCATTTGTCGCTAATGTTCCGGTGGTAGACGGCGGGGTCCTGGAGGTTGGAAAGCAGTGCAGCGGAGGTTGTCCGCGGGAGCCCGGGCGGGCGCGGGAATGACGGGGGCTCTCCTGCTCCTGGCGACGGCCGCATGCTCCGGCGGTGAGGACGGCGACGGGGTCACCGTGGGAGGCAAGGGCGAGGCCGGCGCCCCCCAGGTGACGGTCACCCCGGGCAACGGCACCGGTCGGGCCCGTCCCGACCAGGGGGTCACGGTCCGGGTCACGGGCGGCACGATCGAGCGGGTCACGCTGACCCGCAAGGGCAAGCCGGTGGAGGGCCGGCTGTCGCAGGACCGCACCAGCTGGCAGTCGCGCACCCTGCGGCCCGGGTCCCGGTACGAGGTGTCGGCGGTGGCGCGCAGCCCCCAGGGCAAGACCACCACCGTGCAGAGCACCTTCACCACGATGAAGGCCCCGGTCGCCCTGACCGTCACCGACGTGACGCCCATGCAGGGCGAGAAGGTCGGCGTGGGCATGCCGATCATCGTGACGTTCAACCGGCCGGTGCAGGACAAGCGCGCGGTCGAACGGGCGCTGGAGGTCAAGTCCACCAAGCCCGCGACGGGCGCGTGGTTCTGGACGGCGCCCAACCAGGTGATCTTCCGCACCAAGAACGGCGCTTACTGGCAGCCCAACCAGACGGTCGTCTTCCGCGCCCGCCTGGCCGGGGTCAAGGCGGGCAAGGGCACCTACGGCCTCAACGACGTGGCCCGCCGGTTCACCATCGGCGACGCGCACATCGTCAAGGTCAGCACCAAGACCAAGCGGCTCGTCGCCACCAGCAACGGACGGCGGGTCAAGAGCTGGCCGATCAGCGCCGGGCGGGGCGGCCGCGTGGTCAACGGCGTCGACACCTTCCTGACCACCAGCGGCATCCACCTCACCATGGGCAAGGAGAATCCGGCGATCATGACGTCGGAGTGGATGGGCGTCGACCCCAAGGACAAGAAGAACGGCGGCTACCGGGAGGTCATCCCGTGGGCCGTGCGCATCTCCAACAGCGGCGAGTACATCCACGCCATGGCGTCCACCGTGTGGGCCCAGGGACGCCAGAACGTCAGCCACGGCTGCGTCAACTCTCCGCCCGCCTACGCCAAGTGGTTCTACAACTGGTCGTACCGGGGTGACGTCGTCATCATCACCGGCAGCAAGCGCCGCCTGGAATGGAACAACGGGTGGAGCTACTACCAGATGAGCTGGGACCGCTGGGTGAAGGGCAGCGCCCTCGACCGCGAAGTCTCCACCGCCTGAGGCGCGTCGCCGGCCCCCACCGCCCCGCCTGAACGACCCCGCGGCCTTCGCGCGCCGACGCTCGCGTTGCTGTCCTGATATCTCGGGAAATATCCCCTACGGGGGATCCGGGAGATCGGGGGCGCGCCATGGCGCACGGAGCACGAGGAGCACAGCGCGCGCCGCGGCGCGACGTGCGCGCTGCCGTCCGACGCAGGCTGCGGCGCGGCAGACGGCGGCTGCTCGTGGTCGCGCACCGGGGCGTGCGGAGGATGGCGCTGTGGAGCGTGCGGCCGCTGGTGTTCCGGCCGTCGTCCGCGCCGCCGCGTCCCGGATCACCGTCCGCTCCTCCGGCCGAGGGGCCGTCCGGGGCCGCGGCGGCGGATCCCGGCCCGGGCGGGAGACGCCGGCTGCGCGTGCGGTTCCTGTTGCAGCACGCCCACGGCACCGGCGGCACCGTCCGCACCGTCCTCAACCTGGCCGGCCGCCTGGCCCGGCGGCACGACGTGGAGATCGTCAGCGTGGTCCGGCGCCGGGCCGAGCCCTTCTTCCCGATCTCCCCGGACGTGACCGTCCGGTTCGCCGAGGACCGCCGCGTCCCGCCGCCCGGGCGGGTCGCGCGCCTGCTGGCGCGGCTGCCCAGCGTGCTCGTCCCCGTCGACGACGCCTCGTTCCGCACCGTGAGCCTGTGGACGGACGTGTGCCTGCTGCGCGCGCTGCGCGGGCCCGCGCCCGACGTCCTGATCGGCACCCGGCCGTCGCTCAACCTGCTCGCCGCCGAGCTGGGCGGACGCGGCGCGGTCACCATCGGCCAGGACCACATGAACCTGCCGTCCTACCGGCCCGGTCTGCGCCGCGAGATCGCCCGCGCCTATCGGCGGCTCACCGCGGTGACCGTGCTGACCGAGGCGTCCCGCGACGACTACCGGGCCGTGCTGGCGGGCGCGCCGACCCGGGTGGTGCGCATCCCCAACGCGCTGCCCGACCTGCCGGGCGGCCCGTCCCCGCGCACCGACCGGGTGATCCTGGCCGCCGGCCGCCTGACCCGGCAGAAGGGCTTCGACCTGCTGCTGCGCGCCTACGCCCCGCTGGCCGCCGAGCGCCCCGACTGGACGCTGCGGATCTTCGGCGCCGGCCCGATGCGCGACGCGCTGCGCGAGACGATCGCCGAACGCGGCCTGGCGGGCCGGGTGCAGCTGCGCGGCCGCACCCGCGACCTGGCCGGGGAGATGACGCGGGCCTCGGTGTACGTGCTGCCGTCCCGGTTCGAGGGCATGCCCATGGTGGTCCTGGAGGCGATGAGCAAGGGCCTGGCGGTGGTCGCGTTCGACTGCCCCACCGGACCCGGCGAAATGATCACCAGTGGCCGGGACGGACTGGTGGTGCCCGCCGAGGACGTGGCGGCGCTCACCGCCGCGCTGCGCCGGGTGATCGAGGACGCCGAGCTGCGGGACCGGCTTGGCGAGGGCGCCGCCGTCACCGCCCGCCGCTACGCCCTCGACCGGGTCGGCGCCGAGTGGGACCGGCTGCTGGACGATCTGTCGGCGGTCCGCCGCCCGGCCCGCGTCGACGGCGTCCGCCCCCGCCGGCCGGGGGCCGCCCGACCCGCCGCGCTCACCGCACGGCGACGGCCGCGTACATCAGCGCCTGATCCGGCGGGCGCACCGGGCCCTCCGGACGCCACTCGGAGGTGAACACCACTCCGGGGAGCAGCGGCTCCAGATCGCCGAGGAACGCGGCCACCTCCGCCCGCCCGCGCGGCACCAGCGGCGTGCCGCAGCCCGCGGTGTACAGCGCGGCGGTCTCGGCGATCGCGGCGGGCGCCGGGTCGGCGGTCAGATGCGAGACCACCAGGGCGCTGCCCGGGGCCATGGCGCGGCGCAGCGCGGCGACGGTATCGCCCGGGCGGTCGGCGTCGGCGAGGTGGTGCAGCACGCTCGTCAGCAGCACGCCGACCGGGCGGGTCCAGTCCAGCGGCGCGGCGGCGGTCACCGTCTCCAGCAGCCCGTCGCGGTCGCGCAGGTCGGCGCGCACCACGCTGACGTTGGCGTCGTCGGCCAGCAGCGCCCGGGCGTGCGACAGCACGACCGGGTCGTGGTCGGCGTACACCACGCGGGCGCCCGGGACGTGGCGCTGCGCGATCGCGTGGACGTTCTCCCTGGTCGGCAGGCCGCAGCCGATGTCGAGGAACTGCGCCACGCCGCGCTCGGCCAGCGCCCGCACGGCCCGTCGGACGAACGCGCGGTTCTCCCGGGCGGCGGTGCGCACGTGCGGCTGCACCCGCAGCATCCGGTCGACCAGGTCGCGGTCGGCGGCGTAGTTGTCCTTGCCGTCCAGCAGCAGGTCGTAGACCCGCGCCGGTTTCGCCTGGCCCGCCGTCGCCCACGGCTCGGACCGGACGGGCGCGGGCGGCGCCGCGGGGGCCGCCTGCGGTCCGCTCATCACGGGCCCGCCGTCCGCCCGGCGCGGTGTGCGGCTGTGCGGCGCTGCGCGGTCGCGCGGTGGAACGTGGCCCCGTCGTCCAACGTGGACCCGTCGTGCAACATGGTCACCTCACCCTCGGTTCGACAACCGACCCCCGTCGGCGCGGTGGCCCACCGTCGCGCGGCGGACGGCGGGCGGGGACGGGTCCGGCGGAACGCGGGAGCGCCGCCCGCCCCTGGGCCACATACCGATCATTCCCTGACCGGCACGGGAAAACCGAGCCCTTGACCGTTATTGACAGGTGACCGAATCCGGCCGCCCCGGCCGCTTGCGGGTGCGCGACGCCCGCGCGCGCCGCGTCCCGCGGCTCCGGCGTGCCCGCCCCGGCCAGGCCGAGGCCCGGAACGGGCGACGGCGGTGTGTACGCCCCTGACCATGAGCAGACCAACGACGTGCCAACCCGCTTCGGCGGACGCCGCGACGTGCTGTGCTGGTTCGCCGCACCGCTGCCCTGGACCCGCCGCACCCGGGGGCGGCGCGGCGCGGCGGGCCGAATCCCTGCCGACGGGCGTGCGCGACGGCGGCCCGTCCCTCCGCCAGGCGGCCGTTTTGCCCGTCCATCACAGGGCAGGGCGGGGAGGAGTCCGTTATGGCCGACGAAGGGGAACGTCATGACCGGCGACATGTTCGGGCGCGGGGCGTTCGGCCCCGATCCGTTCGAGGACTTCTTCGCCCGCTTCTTCGGTCCCGGCATCGCACGCCGCCCCATGCACCGCATCGACATCGGTCGGCTGATGAACGAGGAGGCGCGGGAGGCGCTGCGGGGCGCGGCCGCCAAGGCCGCCGAGTGGGGCAGCCGCGACCTCGACACCGACCACCTGCTGTGGGCGCTGACCCGGCAGGACGCCACGCGCCGGCTGCTCAAGCGCGCGGGCACCGAGCCGGACGCCATCGCTCGGGAGGTGGAGTCGGAGGTGGTGCGCGGCGAACCCCGCGACACGCCCCCCGTGCTGACGCCCGCGGCCAAGCGCGCGCTGTTGGACGCCCATCAGATCTCCCGGGCCCTGGGCGCCACGTACATCAGTCCCGAGCACATGCTGTTCGCGCTGCCGCTGAACCCCGAGTCGCCCGCGGGTCGCATCCTGGCCAGGGTCCGCTTGACGCCCGAGACGCTCCAGGGGGCCGGGGCCGGCGGACCGGGCGCGTCCCCGCCGACCGGCACGCCGACACTGGACGAGTTCGGCCGCGACCTGACCGCCATGGCCCGGGAGGGCCGCATCGACCCGGTGGTGGGCCGCGACGAGCAGATCGAGCAGACGATCGAGGTGCTGTCGCGCCGCACCAAGAACAATCCGGTGCTCATCGGCGACCCCGGCGTCGGCAAGACCGCGATCGTGGAGGGCATCGCCCAGCGCGTCGCCGACGGCGAGGTGCCCGAGACGCTGCGCGCCACCCGCGTCGTCCAGCTCGACCTGGCGGGCGTGGTCGCCGGCACCCGCTACCGGGGCGACTTCGAGGAGCGCCTCAAGAAGATCATCGACGAGATCCGCGAGCACTCCGGCGACCTGATCGTGTTCATCGACGAGATGCACACCGTGGTCGGCGCGGGCGGCGCCGAGGGCGCGGTGGACGCCGGGAACATGCTCAAGCCCGCGCTGGCCCGGGGCGAGCTGCACGTCATCGGCGCCACCACCGTCGACGAGTACCGCAAGCACGTGGAGAAGGACGCGGCGCTGGAGCGGCGGTTCCAGCCGATCCTGGTCCCCGAGCCGAGCGTCGACGACACCATCGAGATCCTGCGCGGCCTGCGCGACCGCTACGAGGCCCACCACCAGGTGCGCTTCACCGACGAGGCGCTGGTCGCCGCCGCGGAGCTGGCCGACCGCTACATCACCGACCGGTTCCTGCCCGACAAGGCGATCGACCTGGTGGACCAGGCGGGGGCGCGGGTGCGGCTGCGGGTGCGCACCCCGGCCGCCGACGTGCGCCGGCTGGAGCAGGAGCTGGAGCGCCGCCGCCGCGAGAAGGACCACGCCGTCGCCAACGAGCAGTACGAGCGCGCCTCGGCGCTGCGCGACGAGATCCGCGACCTGGAGCGCCGGATGGGCCAGGCCCAGCGGCGCGACGCCGACCCGCACGCGGTGCCCGAGGTGACCGAGGTCGACATCGCCGAGATCGTGTCGCGGACCACCGGCGTCCCGGTGGCGCGCCTCACCGAGGAGGAGCGCGCGCGGCTGCTGCGGCTGGAGGAGCAGCTGCGGCGGCGGGTGGTCGGGCAGGACGAGGCGGTCGCGGCCGTCGCCGAGGCGGTGCGGCGTTCGCGCTCCGGCCTGGCCGACCCGGACCGGCCGATCGGCAGCTTCCTGTTCCTCGGCCCGACCGGGGTCGGCAAGACCGAGCTGGCCCGGGCGCTGGCGGAGGCGCTGTTCGGCTCGTCCGACCGCATGATCCGGTTCGACATGAGCGAGTTCCAGGAGCGGCACGCCGTGAGCCGACTGGTGGGCGCCCCGCCCGGCTACGTCGGGTACGAGGAGGCCGGGCAGCTCACCGGCGCGGTGCGGCGGAGCCCGTACGCGGTGCTGCTGCTCGACGAGATCGAAAAGGCCCACCAGGACGTGTTCAACATCCTGCTGCAGGTCCTGGACGACGGGCGGCTGACCGACGCGCAGGGGCGCGCCGTCGACTTCAAGAACACCATCGTGATCATGACGAGCAACCTGGGCTCGGAACTGATCACCGAGGACGGCGCGGGCATCGGCTTCACCGTCCGGTCGGGGGCCGTGGACGCGGCCGTGCGGGAGCGGGTCATGCGGCGGCTGCGCGAGTCGCTGCGCCCCGAGTTCCTCAACCGCATCGACGAGATCATCGTGTTCCGCCGGCTCGGCGCCGAGCAGCTCCGGCAGATCACCGACCTGCTGCTGGAGGAGACCCGGCGCCGCCTGCACGCCCAGGACGTCACCGTGGAGTTCACCCCCGAGGCGGTGGACTGGCTGGCCGAGCGCGGCTTCCAACCGGAGTTCGGCGCCCGTCCGCTGCGCCGCACCATCCAGCGCGAGGTCGACAACCCGCTGTCGACGATGCTGCTCGACGGACGGCTGCGCTCCGGGCAGCACGTGCGGGTCCGGGTGGCGGAGGGCAGCCTGGCCTTCGACACCGAGGTGCCGCAGACGGCGAGCGTCTGAGCACGCGCCGCCGCCTCCTCGCCGCCGGTCCGGCGAGCGCTCCGGACGCTCGGGCAGCGCCGCCATGACGAAGACCCGGCCGACGCATCGGTTCGTCCGGGCTCGCCCCGTCTCGGCCATCGCCGCCCCGGGAAGTCGTTACGATCGGGGATCACGGCTGCTTCGCGAAAGGGAGACATGTCCGAACAGTTCGAGGCGGTATTCGCTCGCTACGACACCGACGGCGATGGGCTGCTCACCGTGGACGAGGTGACCGCGGCGGTCGCGGGCCTGTTCCCGGCGGCCGAGGTGAACGACCTGTCCGGGATCGTCAAGGCGCTGTTCGCCGAGTACGACACCAACGGCGACGGGCGGCTGACGGTGAACGAGTTCGTGCCCCTGGCGAAGAACCTTCCCGAACTCGACTCCGCGAACTGAACGCCCGAGCCGCACGGACGGGACCGCCCACCGCGTCAGACCTCGTCCTCCGCGGGGCGGCCCGTCTCCGCTCACGGTCAGATCTCATCGCCGCCGCGGCCGGGGGCCGCGGAGAGGCGCTCGGTCACATCCGGTCGCGGGGCCCCTTGTAACCCAGGCGGCCGCGCGTGACGACCAGCAGGACGACTGCTGCGACGCCGTACCCGATGGCGCCGCCGGACAGCATCACCGCCTCGTCGCTCTTGGGGAACATCTCCGGCAGGATGACGGACGCGACGGTGTTGTTGCTCGCGTGCAGCAGCAGGGCGATCGGCAGGCTCTCCTTGGTGTGGTTGAACACCCAGGTGATGAGGTAGCTGATCGCCAGGCACATGACGAAGAAGACGCCGACGGTGGTCCACCAGTGCGCGGTGTCCGGCCGCGTGCCGGCCAGCGACCAGTCCGTGAAGAACAGCGGCATGTGCCAGACGGCCCAGAGGATGCCGAGCAGGAAGGTGCCGCCGTTCGGTCCGAGGCGGCGCTGCATCAGCGGGAGGGCGAAGTCGCGCCAGCCGGGCTCCTCGGCCATGCCGGTGGTGAGCACCTGGAGCACGAGGGCGGGCAGGTAGGCCGCCAGGGCCACGGCGGGCGGCGCGGTCACCTCGTCGGCGGCCCCCGGCACCAGGAAGGTGCCGCCGATCAGCAGCACCGGGACGCCGATCAGCACGATCGGGTACCAGTGCCAGGCCACCCGCAGCCGGAACAGCCGCCGGCGCCAGGCGCGCAGCCCCTCCCGGCCGCCGGCGGCCGCGGTGACCACCAGCGCCGCGCCGAGCGGCCCGATGTACGCGCCGGGCAGGATGCCGAGGAGCTGGGCGCCGCCTCCCGACGGGAAGCCGACGCGCACCAGACCCAGCCCGTGCTCGGACAGGATGTACGGCGTCCACCCGGCCCAGCTCAGCGCCGATGCGAGGACGAAGAACGCGGTCAGCGGGAAGCGCCGGATGATTCCGGTGAGGCCGCCGCGGCGCGGCCGGGCAGGCGGGGCGGCGTGGGGCGCCGCGGTGGACGACGTCGGCGTGTGCATTGCCAGAACCCTTCGTGAAGCGGGGATCGTGCCGGTCCATGGCAGCACTGGGACGCCCCGCGGGTCGCTCCCGCCATCTGCTCGATATCCGCTCCAGCAGCCTGCCTCCTCGTGGTGGTGCAGCCTGGACGCGGCGCAGGCCAGGCCCATAACGCGGGTCCCGTAGCCGACGGCGCGACGTGGGCGCGACGCAGCGGGGAGTAGTGCCTGCACTACTTCGCATGGGCAACTGGCTGCATTGTTGGGGCGGGGCCCACTGCCTAGCGTCGAGACCCGTCGCAATCAGGCATCCGGAAGAGGTCCGCCATGTCAGTGCCCCCGCCCGCCGACGCCGTTCGCCTCGAACGGGTCAGCAAGACGTACGGAGGCGACCATCCCGTCACGGCTCTCGTCGACGTCGACGTCCGGTTCCGCCGGGGAACGATGACGGCGGTGATGGGAGCGTCCGGCTCCGGCAAGAGCACCCTGCTGAACTGCGCGGCCGGGCTGGACCGGCCGACCTCCGGCCGCGTCATGATCGGCGCTGCCGACCTGTCGACGATGTCGGAGAAACGGCTCACCGAGCTGCGCCGCGACCGGATCGGCTTCGTCTTCCAGGCGTTCAACCTGGTGGGCGCCCTCACCGTGGAGCAGAACATCCTGCTGCCGTCGCGGTTGGCGGGCCGCAGGCCGGACCCGGCGTGGCTCGCCGAGGTGATCGACCGGGTGGGGCTGGGCCACCGGCTCGGGCACCGTCCGGCGCAGCTGTCCGGCGGCCAGCAGCAGCGGGTGGCGATCGCCCGGGCGCTGGTCGCCCGGCCCGAGGTGATCTTCTGCGACGAGCCGACCGGCGCCCTGGATTCGCGGACCGCGGCGGAGGTGCTGGCCCTGCTGCGGTCCGCGGTCGACGCGACCGGCCAGACGGTGATCATGGTGACCCACGATCCGGTCGCCGCGTCGTACGCCGACCGCGTCATCAGGCTGGCCGACGGTCGGATCGCGTCCGACATGCCGCAGCCCGGCGTCCGGGTCATCGCCGAGCAGCTGGCGACGCCCGCCGGAGGGCGTCGGCCCGTCGCGGACCGGGAGGGCTGAGCGGTGCTCGGACTGGCCGCACGGATGATCCGCCATCGCAAGGGCGACTTCGTCGCGACCTTCATCGCGCTCGCCGCCGGCGTCATGGTCCTGACCGTCTGCGGAATGCTCGCGGAATCGGCGCTGTGGTACAGGGGCGAACCGGAGCGGTACTCGGCGGCCTTCGCCGTCGTCGCCCGGCACGACATCACGGTCCAGGGGCCGGAGGTGTTCGGCGAACGCGAGACCACCACGGTGCCGCTGCCCGAACGCGGCAGCCTCCCGGAAGCGCTGGTCCGCGACGTGGCCGCGGTTCCCGGCGTGGCGACCGCGGTGGCGGACCGCACGATCTCGACCGCGGTGGCGGCCGCGCCGGGCGAGCCGGTCTCCGGACACGGCTGGGCGAGCGCGGCGCTCGCCCCGTACACGGTGGTGTCCGGCGCGCCGCCGCGCGGCGACGACGAGGTCGCCGTCGACGAGCGGCTCGCCGTGGCGGGGAGGCTGCGGCCCGGCGCCGCCACGACGGTCATCGCCGGCGGGGCCGTCCAGCGGGTCCGGGTGAGCGGCGTCGTCAAGGCGCCCGGTGCGCGCGGGCAGGAAAGGGCGCTGTTCTTCACCGACGCGCAGGCGGCGCGGCTGTCCCCGCGGCCCGGCCGCGTCGACGCGATCGGCGTGATCCTCGACAAGGGCGCCGACCGGGCGGCCGTGACCGCCGCGGTGGAGCGCCTCGCGAAGCGCGCCGGGGCGACGGTGTACACGGGTGACGACCGGGGGCTCGCCGAACGGCCGGAGGCGGCCGCCGCCAAGCGCCTCGTCCTCGAGGCCGGAGGGGCGTTCGGCGGCTACGCCGCGCTGATCATCGGGTTCGCGGTGGCGGCGACGGTCGGCCTGTCCGTGCGGCACCGCCGCCGCGACTTCGCGCTGCTGCGGGCGATCGCGGCGACCCCGGGCCAGGTGCGGGCGCTGGTCCTCGGCGAGGTGGGCCTGCTCGTCCTGCTCGCCGGAGCGGCGGGCGTCCCGAGCGGCGTGCTCGCCGCCTTCTGGATCCGCGACCAGTCGGCGACCCGCGGGTTCGTCCCGGAGGACTTCGCCCTGACCGGCGGGTTCCTGGCCGTGCCGGCGGCGGTCGCCGGAGTGGCCGCCGTCGCGCTGCCGTCCGCGTGGATCGCCGCGCGGCGCACCACCCGCATCCGGCCCACCGAGGCGCTCGGCGAGGCGGCGGTGGAGCCCGCCCTGGGCGGCAGGGTGCGGCTGGTCTCCGGGCTGGCGCTCCTCGGCTGCGCGGTCGCCCTGATCGGCCTCACCGGCGTCACCGGCGGCCAGACCGCCCTGGGCGCCGCGGTGGCCATGCTGTACACGTTCGTGCTGGCGGTCGCGCTGCTCGCCCCGTGGATCAACCGGGCCGCGGCGGTGGCGCTCGCCCCGGCCCTGCGGACCGTCTTCGGCGACAGCGGCCACCTGGCCGCCGCGAACCTGCGGGCGAACGCGCGCGGCATGGTGGCCGTGCTGACCGCGCTGGTGCTGTCCGTCGGGTTCGGCGGCACCGTCTGGTTCCTGCAGGACAACCTGGAACGGCAGACGGTGATCCAGAGCAGGGAGGGGACGCTCGCCCAGCACGCGCTCGTCGGCGCCGCCGGTCTGCCCGCTGCGGCGGCGGAGCAGGCCCGCCGGATCCCCGGGGTGCTCGCGGCGACCGGGGTCCGCCGCACCACGGTGATCGTCCCGTTCCTGGGGGAGGCGACGACGGCGGTCGCGCAGGGCGTCGACCCGCAGGGCGCGAGCCGGACCATGGACCTGAAGGTGAAGGCGGGGAGGCTCGACGACCTGGGGCCCGGCACCGTGGCGGTGTCCTCGGCCCAGGCGGACTCGGCGGGCTGGAAGATCGGCGGCAGGGCCCGGCTGCGGCTGGGCGACGGCACGCCGGTCGACCTGAAGGTCGTCGCCGTCTACGAGCGGGGCCTCGGGTTCGGCGACGTCACGTTGGACAACCGGACCCTCGCCGGGCACACCGCGGCCGGCGTCGACGACCACGTGCTGGTCCGCAGCGCCCCCGGCGCCGACGTGCGTCCCGCGTTGGAGCGGCTCGCGGCCGCCTACCCGGGCGGCGCCGTGACCGGCACCGACCGGTTCACCGGCGCGCCGGCCACGGACCTGGCGGTCGGCTCCTGGCTCAACAGGCTGCTGGTCGCCGTGCTGGTCGGGTACGCGGCGCTCGCCGCCGCCAACACGCTGATCATGGCGGCGCTCGCCCGGGCGCGGGAGCTGTCCCTGCTGCGCCTGCTCGGGATGACCCGCCGCCAGGTGAGGCGGATGGCGAACGCCGAGCAGACCGCCCTGCTCGGCGTGGCGCTCGCGATCGGCGTCGCGATCGCGGCGGTCGCCCTGTCCGCGGTCGTCGACGCCGTCGTCGGGCAGCCCGTCCCGCACGTTCCGGCGCAGGGCTGGGCCGCCGTCATCGGCGGCGCCGTCGCGCTGGCGCTGGTGTCCACGGCCGTCCCGATCAGGCTGCTCCTGCGCACCCCGCCGGTCGAAGGCATGGGCATTCGAGAGTAGTCCCGCCGGGTGCGCGGCCCGCCGGGCCGCGCACCCGGTTCATCCGTTTCTGCTGATCACCGACAGCCCTGAGCCCGATGGAACGGGGTTTCTCAACGTCCGGGCCGCGGACGCACACGACGGGACGAGACCGACCGCCTCCGGCCGCGCAGGGCGGTGATCAGGACAGGTGCCCCTTCTCCTCCAGGTAGCGCAGGACGGCGGCGACGCGTCGGTCGGTCCGGTCGGTGGGAGGCAGGTCGAGCTTGGCGAAGATGTTGCGGATGTGCTTGTGCACCGCGCCTTCGGTGACGACGAGGCGTTCGGCGATGGCGGTGTTGCCGAGCCCTTCGGCCATCAGGGCGAGCACTTCGTGCTCCCGGGCGGTCAGCCGGTCCAGCGCGCTGGTCCTGCGGGTGCGGGTGAGCAGCTGCGCGACGACCTCGGGGTCGATGGCCGTGCCGCCGTTCGCCACCCGGTGCAGCGCGTCGAGGAACTGCTCGACGCGGCCGACCCTCTCCTTGAGCAGGTAGCCGAGCCCGTCGGCGCCGCCGGCGAGCAGCTCGGAGGCGAACGCCTGCTCCACATAGGCGGACAGCACGAGCACGGCGAGCCCGGGCCGGCGCCGCCTGGCCTCGACCGCCGCCTTGATCCCCTCGTCGGTGTGGGTGGGCGGCATGCGGACGTCGACGATGGCGACGTCGGGGTCGTGGGCGTCGACGGCCGCCAGGAAGGCGTCCGGGGTGTCGGCGGTGGCCGCCACGTCCAGGGACTCGGCGCGCAGCAGCAGCGCCACCCCCTCGCGCAGCAGAGGGTCGTCCTCGGCGATCACGATCCGCATGGCAGCTCCACCTGGAGAGTCGTCGGCCCGCCGCGGGGGCTGGTCAGGGTGAGGCGCCCGTCGTGCGCCTCGACGCGGCTGCGCATCCCGGCGATGCCGGAGCCCTCGTGCTCGTCGGCGCCGCCGACGCCATCGTCCTCGATCCGCAGCAGCAGCCGGGCGCCCTGCCGGCGCACGGTCACCGCGGCCGTGCGGGCCCCGCTGTGCCTGGAGATGTTGGTGAGGGCCTCGGCCGTCACGAAATAGGCGGTGGCCTCGACCGACGCGGCGCACCGGCCGGGCACGTCCACGTCCACCGTGCACGGGACCCCGCAGTCGGCGGCCAGCCCGGTCAGCGCGCCGGCGAGTCCGCGGTCGGCCAGGACGGGCGGCAGGATGCTGCGGACGACCGCGCGCAGCTCGGCCAGCGCCTGCTCGGCGGCGTCCTGCGCGCGGTCCAGCATGGCCTCGGCGTCGGCCGGGTCGCGGGCCAGCGCGCGACGGGCCGCGCCGATCAGCATGGTGACGCCGACGAGCCGGTTCTGCGCCCCGTCGTGCAGGGAACGCTCGATGCGGCGCAGCTCCGTCGCGTGCGCGTCCAGCGCGGCGGCGCGGGTGGCGGTCAGCTCCGCGATCCGCAGGGACAGGTCGGCGTCCGAGGCGGGCGCCAGCAGCCGCCGTCCCGGCCAGGCCTGCAACCGGGCCATGGCCGGGCCGAAGATCAGGAAGGCGGCGGCCAGTCCCGCGCCGAGCAGCGCCACCAGCAGGGCGTCGCGGTCGTCGTGGACGTCCCAGAACACCAGGGTCGGCCGGGGGTCCTGCGGGAGCAGCAGCCGCCACCACAGCGGAAAGGTGAGGTCCTGGATGGCGTTGAGCGTCAGGGTCGCCCCGGCCGCGCCGAGGGCCAGGCCCAGCGTGCCGTGGACGAACACCCAGCCCAGCTCGCGGCGGACGGCCGTGTCGTTCAGCGCGGCGCGGACGGCGGTCGGCGCGGGGCCCGCGCCGATGATCTCCGGGCCCCAGCGCGACAGCCGCGCGCGCTCCCGCTCGGCGACGGATCGGACGACGCGCGGCACCGTGGGCGCCAGCAGCAGGCCCACGCCGACGACGCTCAGCAGCGCGACCAGCACCACCCACACCGAGGCGAGGAACGCCAGCATGGCGGTGCCCAGACCGCCGACCAGATGTTCGAGCGCGTCGAGGAGGGCCCGGGCGCGCGCGGCCGCGCGTCCTCGGACGCCCCGCCCGAGACCGGGGCGTCGTGTGGCCTTGCCGCCCATCGGCACTTCTTCCCGCCTTCTGGCGATACCGCCTCCGACGTCCCTTCCGTTCCCCAGACCCTAGGACACGGGCCGATCACTGGCGGTCATCCGGCCGAAGAAGTACAGCCTGCTGTACCAAGGACGGCGCGAAGGCTGGATCGCCGGGGACCGGGCCCGCTCCTAGTGTGTGGCTGAACGATCGCGGCACTTGTCGAGGAGCACGCCGATGGCCAACGAGCACGACATCTCGGGGGCGGCCGGGACGTCCGGCGGCTTCTCGAGCGCGCGCTCGACGGCCGTTCGGGCGGTGCTGTGGATGCTGCTGGGGCTCAGCGCGACCGGCACCATGGTCACCTCGACCGCCGCCGTCCACGCGGCCGTCGGCGTCGTGTTCGGGCTCGCCACGCTCGCCTGCGCCACCGCGCTGATCGTCCAGCACCGCCGAAACCGGCGCCGGCAGACCGAGACCGCGCCTCCCGCAGCCTCCTCGGACCGCCTTACCGCGCCGCCCGAGCCGCCGGAACGGGGCCCGGAAGGAATCCGCCGGTGACCCTGCCGACGCGCGAGCAAGG
>NZ_BCQU01000054.1:0-45460 GCF_001552235.1 Actinomadura rubrobrunea NBRC 15275
CGACCGCGCCGGAGCGGCCGCGGACGGGCGGTTCCGGCCAGGCCGGACCGCCGGGCGCCTCCCCGGAGCAGTCCGCCGCGCGCGCCGCCTCCCGCGACCAGACCGCCCAGCCGCCGTCCCGCACCGCCGCCTCCGCCCCCACCGTCCCGTCCCGGCCCTCCCCGGCCACGACTCCGCCGTCCGCCGCCCGGGTGCGCCGCAGGCTCGCCCGGCTCGGGGGGCCGCGCGGCACCGCTATGAACCCGGTACTCGAACCACTGATCAAGACGGTCCGCAACACCCATCCCAAGGCGGACCTGCGGCTGATCGAACGCGCCTACGACGTCGCCGCGCACTACCACCGCGACCAGAAGCGCAAGAGCGGCGACCCCTACATCACCCATCCCCTCGCCGTCGCCACCATCCTCGCCGAGCTCGGCATGAACACCGAGACGCTGTGCGCGGCGCTGCTGCACGACACCGTCGAGGACACCCCGTACACCCTCGAGGAGCTGCGCGCCGACTTCGGCGACGAGATCGCCGCGCTGGTGGACGGGGTGACCAAGCTCGACAAGGTCAAGTACGGCGACGCGGCCGAGGCCGAGACGGTCCGCAAGATGGTCGTGGCGATGTCCCGCGACATCCGGGTGCTGGTCATCAAGCTGGCCGACCGGCTGCACAACATGCGCACCCTGCGCTACCTGCCGCGGCACAAGCAGGAGCGCAAGGCCCGGGAGACGCTGGAGATCTTCGCGCCGCTGGCGCACCGGCTCGGCATGAACACCCTCAAGTGGGAGCTGGAGGACCTGGCGTTCGCCACCCTCTACCCCAAGCGGTTCGACGAGATCGCCCGCCTGGTGTCCGAGCGGGCCCCGCGCCGCGACGTCTACCTGCAGGAAGTGATCGAGAAGGTCTCGGCCGACCTGCGCGAGGCGCGGATCAAGGCCACGGTGACCGGCCGCCCCAAGCACTACTACTCGATCTACCAGAAGATGATCGCCCGGGACGTGAGCTTCGACGACATCTACGATCTCGTCGGCATCCGCGTCCTGGTCGACAACGTGCGCGACTGCTACGCCGCCCTCGGCTCGATCCACGCGCGATGGAACCCGGTCCCCGGCCGGTTCAAGGACTACATCGCGATGCCGAAGTTCAACATGTACCAGTCGCTGCACACCACGGTGATCGGCCCGGAGGGCAAGCCGGTCGAGCTGCAGATCCGCACGTGGGGGATGCACCGGCGGGCCGAGTACGGCGTGGCCGCGCACTGGAAGTACAAGGAGGAGACGGTCGCCGGCCGCAAGGCGAGCGACATGCAGTGGCTGCGCCAGCTGCTGGACTGGCAGAAGGAGACCGCCGACCCGGCCGAGTTCCTGGAGTCGCTGCGCTTCGACCTGTCGGTCTCGGAGGTCTTCGTCTTCACCCCCAAGGGCGACGTGATCGCCCTTCCGCAGGGCGCCACCCCGGTCGACTTCGCCTACGCCATCCACACCGAGGTGGGGCACCGCTGCATCGGCGCCCGGGTCAACGGGCGCCTGGTGCCGCTGGAGTCCACGCTCGACAACGGCGACACCGTCGAGGTGTTCACCTCCAAGTCGCCGGACGCCGGGCCCAGCCGCGACTGGCTGGGGTTCGTCAAGAGCGCCCGCGCCCGCAACAAGATCAAGCACTGGTTCTCCAAGGAGCGCCGCGACACGGCGATCGAGTCCGGCAAGGAGTCGATCGCCCGCGCCATGCGCAAGCAGAACATGCCGCTGCAGCGCATGATGTCCGGGGAGGCGCTGCTGGCGCTCGCCCGCGACATGCGGTACCCCGACGTGTCGTCGCTGTACGCGGCGGTCGGCGAGGGCCACGTGTCGGCCCAGCACGTCGTGCAGTCCCTGGTGGACGCCCTGGGCGGGGTGGAGAGCGCCGAGGAGGACCTCGCCGAGATCGCCCTGCCGACCCGCCGCAAGCGGGTGCGTCCGGCGGGCGACCCGGGCGTGGTCGTGGCGGACGACCCGGACGTGTGGGTGCGGCTGTCGCGCTGCTGCACGCCGGTGCCGGGCGACGACATCGTCGGCTTCGTGACCCGCGGCCACGGCGTGTCGGTGCACCGCACCGACTGCGTCAACGTCGCCCAGCTGCGGTCCCAGCCGGACCGGCTGATCGACGTCAAGTGGTCGCCCACCGAGGACTCGGTGTTCCTGGTCGCGATCCAGGTGGAGGCGTTGGACCGTCCGCGCCTGCTGTCGGACGTCACCCGGGTGCTGTCCGACCAGCACGTCAACATCCTGTCCGCCTCGGTCACCACCAGCCGCGACCGCGTCGCCGTCAGCCGCTTCACCTTCGAGATGGGCGACCCCAAGCACCTGGGCCACGTCCTCAAGGCGGTCCGTTCGATCGACGGCGTCTACGACGTCTACCGCATCACCAGCGGCGCCCACCGCTGACACCCCTCGTACCGCCGTCGCCGCCGCGTCGGCGCCGCCGCCCCCGCCGAGCATGGAAGAGGGCGGCCGCCGGTCGCTCCGGCGGCCGCCCTCATCGCGCGTGTCGCGCCCCGGGACGGGCGCGGGTCAAGACTTCTCCTCGGGGACGGCGTCGATGCCGGCCTCGGCGCGCTGCTGCGGCGTGATGGGGGTGGGGGCCGCGGTGAGCGGGTCGAACCCGGACGCGGCCTTCGGGAAGGCGATCACGTCGCGGATCGTCTCGGCGCCCGCCAGCAGCATGACGATGCGGTCCCAGCCGAACGCGATGCCGCCGTGCGGGGGCGGGCCGTACTTGAACGCCTCCAGCAGCCACCCGAACTTGGACTCGGCCTCCTCCTTGGACAGGCCGAGCACGTCGAACACCCGCTGCTGCATCTCCGCGCGGTGGATGCGGATCGAGCCGCCGCCGATCTCGTTGCCGTTGCACACCAGGTCGTAGGCGTCGGCCAGGGCCTCGCCCGGACGGTCCTGGAAGTCGTCGGCGAACTCGGGCTTGGGCGCGGTGAACGGGTGGTGCACCGAGGTCCAGCCGATCTGCTCGCCCTTGTCGTCGTACAGCGGCTCGAACACCGGGGCGTCCACCACCCACGCGAACGCCCAGGCCGACTCGTCGATCAGGCCGCAGCGGCGGCCGATCTCCAGCCGGGCCGCGCCCAGCAGCTCGCGGGACTCCTGCGGGCGGCCCGCGGCGAAGAAGATCGCGTCGCCGGGGGCGGCGCCGACCTTGGCGGCCAGGCCCTCCCGCTCGGCGTCCGACAGGTTCTTGGCGACCGGGCCGGTCAGCGAGCCGTCCGGCTGCACGAGCACGTACGCCAGGCCGCGGGCGCCGCGCGCCCTGGCCCAGTCCTGCCAGGCGTCCAGCTCCTTGCGGGTCTGGGACGCGCCGCCCGGCATCACCACGGCGCCCACGTACGGGGCCTGGAAGACGCGGAACGACGTGCCGGAGAAGTACTCGGTCATGTCGGTCAGCTCCTGGCCGAACCGCAGGTCCGGCTTGTCGGAGCCGTACCGCGCCATCGCCTCGGCGTAGGTGAGGTGCGGGATCGGCCGGGGGATCTCGTACCCGACGATCTCCTTCCACAGCCGGGCGACCAGGTCCTCGGCGACCTTCAGCACGTCGTCCTGGGTGACGAACGACATCTCGATGTCGATCTGGGTGAATTCCGGCTGCCGGTCGGCGCGGAAGTCCTCGTCCCGGTAGCAGCGGGCGATCTGGTAGTACCGCTCCATGCCCGCCACCATCAGCAGCTGCTTGAACAGCTGCGGCGACTGCGGCAGCGCGTACCAGTGGCCCGGCTGCAGCCGGACGGGCACGAGGAAGTCGCGGGCGCCCTCGGGGGTCGAACGGGTCAGCGTCGGCGTCTCGACGTTGACGAACCCGTGCTCGCGCATGACCTCGTGCACGATGAACGTCGCGTCCGAGCGGATCCGCATGGCGCGGGCGACGGCGTCGCGGCGGATGTCGAGGTAGCGGTACTTGAGCCGCACCTCCTCGTTGACGTTGGCCGCCCCCTCGATCGGGAACGGCAGCGGCGCCGACTCCGACAGCACCTCGATGTCGGTGGCGGCGACCTCGACCTCGCCGGTGGGCAGCTCGGGGTTCTCGTTGCCGGCCGGGCGCACCCGCACCTCGCCGGTGACCTTGACGCAGTATTCCGAGCGCAGGTCGTGCGCGGTGTCCTCTTCCCGGAAGACCACCTGGGCGATGCCGGACGCGTCGCGCAGGTCGATGAACGTGACCCCGCCGTGGTCGCGGCGGCGGGCCACCCACCCGGCCAGGGTGACCTGCTGACCGGCGTGCTCCCGGCGGAGCGTCCCCGCCTCGTGCGAGCGGATCATCGTGCGAGCCTTTCTGTCAACGTCGTGACGATCTCGGTGAGCGGTACGGCGGTCTGGTCGCCGCTTGCCAGGTCCTTCAGCTGGACGGACCCGGCGGCGATATCTCGCTCGCCGAGGATCACGGCGTACCGGGCGCCGGACCGGTCGGCGTCCTTCATGGCGCCCTTGAGCTTCTTGCCGCCGTAGGCCATGTCGGCCGCCACGCCCGCCGCGCGCAGCTCGGCGACCAGGCCGAACACGCGGCGCTCCGCCTCCTCGCCGAGGGCGACGCCGAACACCTCGCAGCGCGGCGGCGCGGCGAACTCGGCGCCCTCGGCCTCCAGCGCGAGCAGGGTGCGGTCCAGGCCGAGGCCGAACCCGATGCCCGGCAGCGGCGGGCCGCCGATGTCCTCCGACAGGCCGTCGTAGCGTCCGCCGCCGCCGATGCCCGACTGGGCGCCGAGCAGCGGGTGGTCGAACTCGTAGGTGGTGCGCGTGTAGTAGTCCAGGCCGCGCACCAGCGTGGGCGTGTCCTCCCAGGCGATGCCCAGGTCGGACAGCAGGCCGCGGACCCGGTCGTGGTGGGCCTTGCAGGCGGCGCACAGGTGGTCGGACACCAGCGGCGCGTCGGCCAGCCGGGCGCGGACCTCGGGGCGCTTGTCGTCCAGCACCCGCAGCGGGTTGATCTCGACGCGGGTGCGGGTGGCCTCGTCCAGGTCGAGGCCGCGCAGGAACTCCTGGAGGCGGGCGCGGTAGGCGGGGCGGCACTCGCGGCAGCCCAGCGAGTTGAGCAGCAGCCGCACCCGCGTCAGGCCCAGCGAGCGGTACCAGTTCCAGGCGATCGCGATGGTCTCGGCGTCGACCTGCGGGTCCTCGCTGCCGATGGCCTCCAGGTCCAGCTGGTAGAACTGCCGGTAGCGGCCCTGCTGGGGCCGTTCGGCGCGGAACGCCGGGCCGGTCGTCCACACCTTGACCGGCAGGCCGCCGCGCTTGTGCAGGCCGTGCTCCAGGACGGCGCGCAGCACCCCGGCGGTGAACTCCGGGCGCAGCGTCAGCGACCGCCCGCCGCGGTCGGTGAAGGTGTACATCTCCTTGCTGACCACGTCGGTGGACTCGCCGACGCCGCGCCGGAACAGGTTGGTGTCCTCGAAGACCGCCAGCTCCAGGTAGCCGTATCCGGCCAGCCGCGCCTGCTCGGCGAACCGCTGCCGGACGGCCTGCAGCAGGTCCGCGCGCGGCGGGACGTATTCACTGACCCCCTTGGGGGCCTGGAAGCTCGAACTCATGATCCTTATTCGGGTGTCACATCCCCGTGCGGGGACCGTCGGCGGGGGCCCCGCTCGGGGCCGAGAGGCCTGCCAGGAACGGGTTGGTCGCGCGCTCGCGGCCGATGGTGGTCTGCGGGCCGTGGCCGGGCAGGACGGCGGTGTCGTCGGGCAGCGGCAGGCACACCCGCGCCAGGCTGTCGAGGATCTGCTCGTAGGAGCCGCCCGGCAGGTCGGTGCGCCCGATCGACCCGGCGAACAGCAGGTCGCCGGTGAACAGCACGTCGGGGCGGTCGTCCGCGGCGGGCGTCCGGAACGTCACCGATCCGGGGGTGTGGCCCGGCGCGTGGTTCACGGTGATGCGCAGCCCGGCCAGTTCGATCACGGCGCCGTCGGTCAGCTCCCGCACGTCGTCGGGCTCGGACAGCGTCAGCCCGCCGAACAGCTCCTGCCCGGGCCCGAGGCCCAGCCCCTTGGCGGGGTCGGTGAGCAGGTCGCGGTCGTCGGGATGGATGTAGGCGGGCACGTCCTTGGCGCCGCACACCGGCGCCACCGACCAGACGTGGTCGATATGGCCGTGCGTGAGCAGGACGGCGACCGGCTTGAGCCGGTGCTCGCGCAGCAGCTCGTCGATGCCGGCCTCGGCGTCCTGGCCGGGATCGACGATCACGCACTCCTCGCCCGCGGCGGGCGCCACGACGTAGCAGTTCGCGGCGAACGATCCTGCGGGGAACCCGGCGACGAGCACGGTCGTCCTTCCCTTCGAGCTGTGCTGCGGGCCTCGCCTGGCCGGCGGGGCCGTTCCCGGCCGCCCGTCGGCGCAGGCGGCGGCGTTTCGAGGGTACCGGCGCGGCCAGGGGCATCGCGAACGAGATCCGCCATCGCCGTGTCGCTTCCCCCGGTGGACGCGGGGCGCGGACGCGGTCGAGGCCCGGCGGGGACCGTGGTCGAGGCGCGGCTGGGACGCCGACGTCGGGCGCGGGCGGCTTGACCATACACGGGCCGTATGCCGGTACCGCTACTATGCGCTGCACGTTCACCTGATCACTTGTTCGGCCCGGCGCGCGTCAGGGGTCGGGCAGACGGTTCGACGCAACGGATCCGCATCACCGGGAGGGCAGGCACGTGGCGGGGAAGGACCGCAAGAAGCAGCTCGCGCGGCAGCGCTACGAGCGGCAGCAGCAGCGCCGAAGGGCCCAGGAGGCCCGGGCCCGTCGCGTGAAGATCATCGGTTCGGTGCTCGCGGTGGCCGTCGTCGCGGGGGGCGTGACGGGCGTCGTGGCGCTGGTGGGCGGCGACGACGACTCCAAGGCGGACGCCGCGGCCAGTCCCCAGGCGTCGCCCAGCGCGCAGGCGAGCTCGGCCAAGCCGGGCGAGTGCGCCTACAACGACACGGGCGACGCGGCCAAGGACGTCGGCAAGCCGCCCGCCAAGCCCGCGTACGACAAGGCCGTCAAGGCGACCCTGAAGACCAACCAGGGCGAGGTGGAGCTGGAGCTGGACGGCAAGAAGGCTCCCTGCACCGTCAACTCCTTCGCCTACCTGGCCAAGAAGGACTACTTCGACAAGACCGAATGCCACCGCCTCACCAGCGGCGGCCTGAGCGTCCTGCAGTGCGGCGACCCCAAGGGGGACGGCACGGGCGGGCCGGGCTACCAGTTCGCCGACGAGAACACCCAGGGCGCCGAGTACGACAAGGGCACCCTGGCGATGGCCAACTCCGGCCCGGACACCAACGGCAGCCAGTTCTTCATGGTGTACGCCGACTCCCAGCTGCCGCCGAACTACTCGGTGTTCGGCAAGATCACTTCGGGCATGGACGTGCTCGAGAAGATCGCCAAGGGCGGGTCCGAGCCGGAGGGCGACGGTAAGCCCAAGACAAAGGTGACGATCCAGGACGTCTCGATCGCCAAGAAATAGGCGAACGGGATACTAAGGTGTGGAGGGTCCGGTGAGTGTGAGCACGATCGGACCGTGATTCAGGAGGCAAGGGTGTCCAGCGCGACCGATCCCTGGGGCCGGGTGGACGAGGACGGCACCGTCTATGTGCGGACCGCGGAGGGCGAGCGGGTCGTCGGCTCGTGGCAGGCCGGCGCCCCGGAGGAGGCCCTGGCCTACTTCCGGCGCAAGTACGACGCTCTGGCCACCGAGGTGAGCCTGCTGGAGCAGCGGTTGCGCACCACCGACCTGCAGCCGGGCCAGGCCCAGCAGGGCATCCAGCGGCTGCGCGAGGCGGTGAGCGAGGCGCACGCGGTCGGCGACCTGGACGCGCTGATGCGCCGCCTGGACGCGCTGGAGGAGGAGGTGGGCCGGCGCCGCGAGGAGGTCCGCGCGGCGCGCGAGCAGGCCCGCCAGGAGGCCCGCCTGGTCAAGGAGCGGATCGTCGCCGAGGCCGAGCGGATCGCCGCCGAGGAGACGCACTGGAAGAACGGCGGCGAGCGGCTGCGGCAGCTGGTGGAGGAGTGGAAGGCGGCCGAGCGGATCGACCGCCCCACCGAGACCGCGCTGTGGAAGCGGCTGTCGGCGGCGCGCAACGCCTTCACCAAGCGCCGCAAGGCCTACTTCGCCTCGCTGGACGACCAGCGCGAGGAGGCCCGCCGGGAGAAGGAGCGGCTGGTCGCCGAGGCCGAGGCGATGAGCGACTCCACCGACTGGAGCGAGACCGCCGCCGCCTACCGCGACCTGATGCGCCGGTGGAAGATGGCGGGGCGGGCGGCCCGGGACGTGGAGGAGCAGCTGTGGGCCCGGTTCAAGGCGGCCCAGGACGTGTTCTTCCAGGCCCGCAACGCCGCGTTTGCCGAGCGGGACGCCGAGCTGCGGGTCAACGCCGAGGAGAAGGAGAAGCTGCTGGCCGAGGCCGAGCGGCTGCTGCCCGTCACCGACGTGCGGTCGGCGCGGCAGGCGCTGCGCTCGATCCAGGAGCGCTGGGAGGCGATCGGCCCCGTGCCGCGCGACCAGCGCGACCGCCTGGAGGGGCGGCTGCGCAAGGTCGAGGAGGCGGTGCGCGGCGCCGAGGAGGCCGAGTGGCGGCGCACCAACCCCGAGGCGCGGGCCCGCGCCGAGGCGACGGTGGCGCAGCTGCGCAGCTCCATCGACCAGCTGGAGAAGCGGCTGGCCGAGGCCCGCGACGCCGGCCGGGACAAGGACGCCAAGGAGGCCGAGGAGGCCCTGACGGCCCGCCGCGCCTGGCTGGCGGAGGCCGAACGGACCCTGGCGGAGTTCTCCCGCTGACGCGCCCCGTCGCGCGGCGGCCCGGTGGGACCGCGCCGCCGCGCGACGGAGGGCTCACGCCGACGCGCTCACACTCGCGCGGTCACGCTCATGCCGAGGCGCCGCGCTCGGCCAGCATCCGGTTCATCAGGGCGATCTCCGACTGCTGCCCGTCCACCATGGTGCGGGCCAGGCGGCGCACCTCGGGGCGGTCGGTGCGGGCCAGCACGGCGCGGGCCATGTCCACGCCCCCGCGGTGGTGCGCGATCATCAACCGCAGGTAGCGGATCTCGGCGTCGCGCCCGGACGCCCGCTCCAGCTCCCGCAGCCGCGTGCGCGTCGCCATGCCCGGCATGACGGCTCCGTCCGCGCCCGAGCCGGGAGCGTGCGCGCCGCCGTGATGCCCGGACATCCAGCGCATCCGGCCCCCCGGGTCGGTCTTGGGCAGGCCCCAGTCGTCCAGCCAGGCGGTCATCATGCCGATCTGCGCCTGCTGGGCGGTGATGATGTCGTACGCCAGCAGCCGCACCGGCTCGTCGCGGGTGCGCTCGCGGACGATGAACGACATCCGCACGGCCTGGGCGTGGTGCGCGCTCATGTCGCGCGCGAACCCGGCCTCCGGCGAATCGGTGCCGGGTTCGCCGGACCGCTTCGCCGCCAGGACCGTCAGGACCGCGGCCGCCAGCAGCACCAGCGCCGCCAGCGCGACGGCGGCGCGCCGCACGCCCGTCCTCCCACGTGGGCCGTCCTCCCGCTCCGGACGGGGAGGGGAGACGGCCGTGCCCGTCTCGGCGCCGCTCACGGCGTGTCCTTCGCGCCGTCGCAGGCCGCCCCGGGCTCGGGCGTCTGCGGTCCCTTGACGTAGGCGCGCAGGAACGCGTCGATCCGCGCGTCGGAGGCGTCCTGCAGCATCAGCTGCCGGCCCCACGCCGTCAAGGCGATCGGGGCGTCCTGGCCCGGGTAAGGGCTCAGCATCGTGTAGTCGGTGCCGTCCACCTTGTCCTTGAGCCGGTCGAGCTGGTCGCCGGCCAGGCCGGGACGGTAGGTGACCCAGACGGCGCCGTGCTCCAGGGAGTGCACGGCGTTCTCGTCGCGCAGCGGCCGGTCGTAGACGCGTCCGTCGCAGTTCTGCCAGACGGGGTCGTGGGCCCCGCCCATGGGCGGGGCGGTGTCGTACTCCACCGCGCCGGTGGTGTGCTCGCGGCTGAGGCCCTCCTTCTCCACGACGCCGGAGATCGCCGCCTCGGCGGCGGACGGTCCCCGCGTCTGCAGGAAGGCGAACGCGATCGCCACGGCCGAGACGACGCCGATCACCGTGAAGAAGACGATGCCTCCCCACGGGACCTCCCGCTTGATGAGTGCGTTCTTGCGGTTGCGCGCCCGGGAGGACCGGCCGCGGTTCTGCAGGTTCTTGTGCCGTTGCTGGTTGCGAGCCCGCGTGCGGGCGCTCTTGGACATGCGTTCTCTCCAAGCAAGCTGAGATGAGGCAGGGGAAAACGGCGCTATGGCCGTACGTGGGCAGGGCGGTACGGAAGACAGGGGGCTGCCCTGACCTTCCGAGGCCGCCGGCCTGTCACAGCCTCAGAACCTGGAGAGAAGCCAACGAAGGCGTCAGAGGCGGGCCGGTCGCCGAAGGGACGAGGACCCGGGGCGCGCGGTCCGCCCGCAGCGCGCGGCGGCGGCGTCGGCCCACGGCCAGCGCGATCGCCAGAAGGCTGATCAGAACGGCGAGGCACAGGCACGCGTGGGCGGGGCCCAGCGGGGGCAGATCGACCGGCGCCTTCGACGTCGTCGCCGAGGACGCCGCCTCCGGGTGGAGGGCGTGCGCCTTCGGCGGGAGGTCGGCGGCGATCACGTCGGCGACGGCGGACGGCACCGACACGGCGTGCTGGGTGCACACCCGCAGCGGCGCGCCGTGGCCCAGCCCGTAGCTGGAGACGAGCCCGGCCACCAGGAACAGCGCCACCAGCAGGCAGGCCGGCCCGCGGCGCGGCTGCGGGGCGGCCGCCGTACGGGTCACCGATTCACCTCCGGGCGATGCCGACGCGACCGACGCGGCGGCGGATCGGCGCTATCGGTGCGCCCCGGCGCGATCCGCCTGACCAAGCGGTCAACGCGGAGCCCCGGCGCCGAGTTCCCGGGACACCGCACCGGATCGGTCCAAACCGAACGCCACCGTCATTCCGGACGGGCGGAGGAGGCGGCCCGCGGGCGCCCCGGGCCCGCCGGACCGAAGCCGGAGATGTCGGCGCGGCGAGATAGTGTCGGAGGGTGAGCAGGGCGCGACCGGACCAGCCGGAAGGGCTTTTCGACGATCCGCTGGAGGAGATCACCGGCGACCGCGGCGCGGGCCGCGGCACAGGACGCGGCACGGGGGGACCGGCGGGACCGGGCGGCGCCGGCCCCGTCGACGGCAGGGAGCCGCTGGCCGTCCGGATGCGCCCGCGCGGCCTGGACGAGGTCGTCGGGCAGGCGCACCTGCTGGGCCCCGGGACCCCCATCCGCCAGCTCGTCGACCGCGACCAGCCCATGTCGCTGGTGCTGTGGGGGCCGCCCGGCACCGGCAAGACCACCCTGGCCACCGTGGTCAGCCGGGTCACCCGGCGCCGCTTCGTGGAGATCTCCGCGGTGACCGACGGCGTCAAGCGGGTCCGCGCCGAGATCGACCTGGCCCGCCGCGAGCTCGGCATGACCGGGCGGCAGACCGTGCTGTTCGTCGACGAGGTGCACCGCTTCAACAAGGCCCAGCAGGACGCGCTGCTGCCCGCCGTGGAGAACCGCTGGGTGTCGTTCATCGGCGCGACCACCGAGAACCCGTTCTTCTCGGTGATCAGCCCGCTGCTGTCGCGCTCGCTGCTGCTCACCCTGGAGCCGCTCGGCGAGGACGAGCTGCGCGAGGTGGTCCGGCGGGCGCTGGTCGACGAACGCGGCCTGGCCGGGACGGTGGAGCTGCAGGACGCCGCCGAGGACCACCTCATCCGCCTGGCCGGCGGCGACGCCCGGCGCGCCCTGACCTACCTGGAGGCGGCCGCCCTGGTCGCGGACGGCGGGACGATCACCGTCGAGGTGCTGGAGAAGGCGGTCGACCGGGCCGCGGTGCGCTACGACCGCGAGGGCGACCAGCACTACGACGTCGTCAGCGCGTTCATCAAGAGCATCCGCGGCAGCGACGTCGACGCGGCCCTGCACTACCTGGCCCGCATGCTGGAGGCGGGGGAGGACCCTCGGTTCATCGCCCGGCGGCTCATCGTGCACGCCAGCGAGGACGTGGGCATGGCCGACCCCACCGCGCTGCAGACCGCCGTCGCCGCCGCGCAGGCCGTGGAGTTCGTCGGGCTGCCCGAGGCCCGCATCAACCTGGCCCAGGCCGTGATCCACCTGGCCGTCGCGCCCAAGTCCAACGCCGTGATCACCGCGGTGGACGAGGCGATCGGCGACGTCCGCCGCGGCCTGGTCGGCCCCGTGCCCGCCCACCTGCGCGACGCGCACTACAAGGGCGCGGCCAAGATCGGCCACGGCGCGGGCTACAAGTACGCCCACGACTACCCCGGCGGCGTGGTGCGCCAGCAGTACGCCCCGGACGCGGTGAACGGACGCGAGTACTACCGCCCGACCCGGTACGGCGCCGAGGCCCGCTTCTCGGAGATCGTCGAGCGCATCCGCTCCGTCCTGCGCGGCCGTCCCCGCGACACCCCGGCCGAGCCCCGCTGACCCCGCGCGGGCGGCCCGCCGACACCGTCCGCGCGATCTGGAAAATCATTCGGGCGCCGCGGGGGTCGGCCCGATAACCTGCCGATGTGACACCCCGGTCACCGGGGGAACGAGGGCGGCGCCGCCCGCGGGGGACGACGGCGCGACGCGTGTCCGAGCGGCCGCGCGCACGCGTCTCCCGGACCGGCGCCCACGGTAAGGTCAGTCAGACCGGACCAGCCAGCCCGAAAGACACAGCGAACGGAAGTCCTGATGCTCACAGGTGGACAGCTCGCGGGCCTCATCGTGGCCGTGTTCTGGGCCGTGCTCGTGTCCTTCCTCGCCTACACGCTGCTGCGGCTCGCCCGGCTGCTGCGCGAGGCCGGCGACCTGGTCGCCGACATCGCCGACCGGGCCGGCCCCCTCATGGAGGACATGTCCCGCACGGTGCGCCGCGCCAACGAGCAGCTCGGCCGCACCGACGCGATCACCAAGCAGGTCGCGGGCGTCACCCAGAACGTCTCGGCGGTCACCACCGTGATGACCTCTGTGGTGGGCGGCCCGCTGGTGAAGGCGGCGGCGTTCTCCTACGGGGTCCGCAAGGCCCTGGCCGGCCGCTCCGACGGAGGACGGGGATCGGGACGGTCCGAGCTGCCGCCCGGCCCCGCCCGCAACGGCGCCAGGAGCAGGGGGCGCGGGCGATGAAAAGGCTGTTCTGGCTCTCGGTCGGCGCGGGCGCCGGCATCTACGTCAGCCACCGGGTCCGGCGCCGGGTCGAGCGGCTGGCGCGCACCTGGTCGCCCGAGGGCGTGGCGTCCCGCGCGATCACCGCGGGACACGACATGGGGGATCGGTTGAGGCATTTCGCCGACGACGTCCGTAGAGAGATGCGGAACCGTGAGGCGGAACTGCGGGAGGCCGTACGGATCGACACCGTGCCGATCGACACCCCAGAAGCGGACCCGGCCCCGCGGCGCCGGGTGCTCAAGGCGCGTTACACGATCATCGACGACGACAAGGATGGCCACTGATCATGGAGTCGGCAGAAGTCGCACGCCGCTTCCTCGCGTTCTTCGAACGGCGCGGGCACACCGTGGTGCCCTCGGCCAGCCTGGTCGCCGAGGACCCGACCCTGCTGCTGGTGAACGCCGGCATGGTCCCGTTCAAGCCGTACTTCCTCGGACAGCGCACCCCGCCCGCGCAGCGGATGACCAGCGTCCAGAAGTGCGTGCGCACCCCGGACATCGACGAGGTCGGCAAGACCACGAGGCACGCCACCTTCTTCCAGATGCTGGGGAACTTCTCCATCGGCGACTACTTCAAGGAGGGGGCGATCCCCTACGCGTGGGAGCTGCTGACCACGCCGCAGTCCGACGGCGGGTTCGGGTTCCCCGAGGACAAGCTGTGGGTCACCGTCTACGAGGACGATGACGAGGCCGCCGACATCTGGCACACCAAGGTCGGCATCCCGCTGGAGCGCATCCAGCGGCGCGGCCTGGCCGACAACTACTGGCACATGGGCGTGCCCGGGCCCGGCGGCCCCTGCTCGGAGATCTACTACGACCGCGGCCCCGAGTACGGCCGCGAGGGCGGCCCGGTCGCCGACGAGGACCGCTACCTCGAGGTCTGGAACCTCGTGTTCATGCAGTCCCAGCTGTCGGCGGTGCGCAGCAAGGTCGACTTCGACGTCGAGGGCGACCTGCCCGCCAAGAACATTGACACCGGCATGGGCCTGGAGCGCATGGCGGCGATCCTGCAGGGCGTCGACAACATCTACGAGACCGACACCCTGCGCCGGATCCTGGACCGCGCCGCCGAGCTGACCGGCGCCGTGTACGGCCGCGACGCCCGCGCCGACGTGTCCCTGCGAGTGGTCGCCGACCACGTGCGCAGCGGCACCATGATGGTCGCCGACGGCATCCGCCCCGGCAACGAGGGCCGCGGCTACGTGCTGCGCCGCATCCTGCGGCGCTCGATCCGCAACCTGCGGCTGCTGGGCGGGCAGGACGCCGGGCTGATGCACGAGCTGACCGCCGTGGCGATCGCCACGATGGGCGAGCAGTACCCCGAGCTGGTCAACGACGCCGCCACCATCCACACCGTGATCGACGCCGAGGAGGAGTCGTTCCTGGCGACCCTGCGCACCGGCACCGCGATCTTCGACACGGCGGTGCAGGAGACCCGGCGGGCGGGCGGCACCACGCTGCCGGGCGAGCAGGCGTTCAAGCTGCACGACACCTACGGCTTCCCCATCGACCTGACCCTGGAGATGGCCGCCGAGCAGGGCCTCACCGTCGACGAGGAGGGCTTCCGGCGGCTGATGGCCGAGCAGCGGGAGCGGGCCAAGCGCGACGCGGCCGCGAAGAAGACCGGCAACCTGGACGTGTCGGTGCTGGACGAGCTGCTCACCGGCGCGGGCGGCCGGGTCGACTTCGTCGGCTACGAGCACGTCACCGGCGAGGCCCGCCTGGTCGGCCTGCTGGTCAACGGCGCGTCCGTGCAGGCCGCGGGCGAGGGCGCCGAGGTCGAGGCGGTGCTCGACCGCACCCCGTTCTACGCCGAGGGCGGCGGCCAGCTCGCCGACCAGGGCGTGATCCGGCTGGGCGGCGGCGCGGTGATCGAGGTGCGCGACGTGCAGTCGCCGCTGGCCGGGCTGATCGTGCACCGCGGCGTGGTGCGCAATGGCGAGGCCCAGGTCGGCGACTCCGCCTACGCCGAGATCGACGTGGAGCGGCGGCGGGCGATCTCCCGGTCGCACTCGGCCACCCACATGGTGCACGCCGGGTTCCGCCGGGCCCTCGGCGAGTCGGCCGCGCAGGCCGGCTCGGAGAACTCCCCGGGCCGGTTCCGGTTCGACTTCACCGCCGCCGGCGCCGTGCCGCCCAGCGTGCTGCGCGACGTCGAGGAAGAGGTCAACGCCGTCCTGGCCGACGACCTGGACGTGCGGGCCTTCCACACCTCCCTGGACGAGGCGCGGGCCATGGGCGCGCTGGCGCTGTTCGGCGAGAAGTACGGCGACGAGGTCCGCGTCGTGGAGATCGGCGACTACTCGCGGGAGCTGTGCGGCGGGACCCACGTGCACCGGTCCGGCCAGCTCGGCCTCGTCAAGATCCTCGGCGAGTCGTCCATCGGCGCCGGGGTGCGCCGCGTGGAGGCGCTCGTCGGCATCGACGCCTTCCGCTACCTGGCCCGCGAGAGCGTCCTGGTCGCGCAGCTGGCCGAGCAGATGAAGGCGCGCAAGGAGGAGCTGCCCGAGCGGATCTCCGGCGTGGTGGCGCGGCTGCGGGAGGCCGAGAAGGAGCTGGAGCGGCTGCGCTCGGCGCAGGTGCTGGCGGTCGCGGGCTCGCTCGCCGACGGCGCCAAGGACGTGGGCGGCGTGGCGTTCGTCGGGCACCGCGCGCCCGACGGCACCGGCGCCGACGACCTGCGCCGGCTCGCGGTGGACGTGCGCGGCCGGCTGGCCGCCCGGCCCGCCGTCGTCATGATCACGGGCGTGCCCAAGGACCGGCCCGTCGTGGTCGTCGCGGTCACCGAGGGCGCCCGCGAGCGCGGGCTGAAGGCGGGCGCGCTGGTCGGCGTGGCCGCCAAGGCCCTCGGCGGCGGCGGAGGCGGCAAGGACGACCTCGCCCAGGGCGGCGGCTCCAACGCCGGCGCGGTCGGCGAGGCCATGGCCGCCGTGGAACGGGCCGTGGGAGCCGCGTGAGCCCCATGGTCGCGCGGACGTACGGCAGGGGCGGGCACCGCGCCCGCGGCGGGCGCCCGACCGGACGCCGGTCCCGGGGGCGCCGCGCCCGGCGGAGCGGAGCCCGGCCATGAGGCAGGGCGTGCGGCTCGGGGTCGACGTGGGCACCGTCCGCATCGGGGTGGCCCGCAGCGACCCCGCCGGCATCCTGGCCTCGCCTCTGGAGACGGTGCGGCGCGGCAAGGGCGACCTGGACCGCCTGGCCGCGCTCGCCGAGGAGGTCGAGGCCATCGAAGTGATCGTGGGCCTGCCCACGTCGCTGTCGGGGCGCGAGGGGCCCGCCGCCGAGGCGGCCCGGCGGTTCGCCGCCGAGCTCGCCGGGCGGCTGGCGCCCCGCGTCGTCCGGCTCTGCGACGAGCGGCTCACCACCGTCACGGCGGAGAACGGCCTGCGCGCCGGGGGAGTGCGCGGCCGGGCGCGCCGTCAGGTCGTCGATCAGACGGCCGCGGCGGTTCTGTTGCAATCGGCCCTGGATGGGGAAAGGTTGACGGGGAGCCCCCCAGGCGAGATCGTCCGGGGAGGCTCATGAGCGACTTGGATCTGTTCTCGGACCCCTACGGCGAACGGCCCTACGGGCACTCGGGCTACGACGATTCGGGCCGCGACGGGCGGCAGGGACCGCCCCCCAGCCGCCGCGACCGGCGCAACGCGCGCAAGCGGCAGCGCCGCAAGCGCCGCAACGGCCGCGCCGCCGTGCTGTTCGCGCTGGCGTTCCTGGTGGCGGTGGTGGGCACCGGCGGCGTGCTCGGTCTGGCCTGGCTGGACCACCGGCTGCATCCGCCGGACTACGAGGGCCAGGGCACCGGCAGTGTCACGGTCCAGATCAAGGAGGGCGACAGCGGCGCGGTCATCGGCGCCACCCTGGAAGAGCACGGCGTGGTCAAGAGCAGCCGCGCGTTCGTGAAGGCGTACGGCAGGGAGCCGCGGGCCTCCAGCATCCAGCCGGGCTTCTACCAGATGCGCAAGCGGATGTCGTCGGCCGCGGCGATGGCGCTGCTGCTCGACCCCAAGTCGCGGGCGAGCAACCAGATCACCATCCCCGAGGGGCTGCGCGTCAGCCAGGTCGTCCAGCGCCTGGCCCGCAAGACCGGCATCCCCGAGAGCGAGTTCACCAAGGTGGTGCGGAACCCGAAAGGCCTCGGCCTGCCGCCGTACGCCAAGGGCAAGGTCGAGGGCTACCTGTTCCCGGGCCGCTACGACCTGGACCCGAACGGCTCGGCCGAGGAGATCCTCAAGCAGATGGTGGACCGCTTCAAGCAGACCGCCGACCGGATGGAGCTGGAGGAGCGGGCCCGGCGCGCCCGCATGAACCCCGGCTCGGTGATCACCATGGCCAGCCTCATCCAGGCCGAGAGCGGCCGCCCGTCCGACATGCCGAAGATCTCCCGGGTGATCTACAACCGGCTGCGGCACAAGCCCGAGCCGATGTTCCTCAAGTTCGACAGCACCACGCTGTACGGGCTGAACAAGTTCGGCTACGTCGCCAGCAACGAGGACATCCGCTCGCAGAACCCGTACAACACCTACCAGCATCCGGGACTGCCGCCGGGCGCGATCTCCAATCCGGGGGAGTCCGCCATCGAGGCGGTGTTCGAGCCCGAGCCGGGCGACTGGCTGTTCTTCGTCACCACCGACCCCAAGAACCGCATCACCGAGTACGCCGAGACCGAGGCCGAGTTCAACCGGCTGCGGGCCAAGCTGAACGCGTACCTGGCCAGGAACGGGGGCAACTAGTGCCGCACGCCGCGGTCGCCGGCTCCCCCATCGCGCACTCGCTCTCCCCGGTGCTGCACCGGGCCGCGTACGCCGCGATGGGGCTGGAGGACTGGACGTACGAGGCGTTCGAGTGCGCCGAGGAGGGCCTGCCCGCCCTCCTCGGCGGGCTCGGCCCCGACTGGGCCGGGCTGTCGCTGACCATGCCGCTCAAGCGCGCGGCGCTGACGCTGGCGGACACGGTGTCGGACCTGGCCGCCGCCGTGGGCGCCGCCAACACCCTCGTGCTGCGGGACGGCCGCCGCCACGCCGACAACACCGACGTGCACGGCATCGTCGCCGCGCTCGCCGAGAACGGCCTGGACCGGGCCAAGTCGGTGCTGGTGCTGGGCGGCGGCGCGACGGCCGCGTCGGCCCTGGCCGCGCTGGCGCGGCTCGGCGCGGCCGAGGCGCGGCTCGCGGCGCGCCGTCCGGAACGCGCCCGGGACGCCGTCGAGGTCGGACGCCGGTTCGGCCTGGCCGTCGAGGCGGCCTCCCTCGGCGACCTGCCCGCCCTGCTGGACGTCGACCTGGTGGTCTCCACGCTGCCCGCGGGCGCCGCGGACCCCTACGCCGAGCAGGTGGCCGCCTCGGGCGCGGCCGTGTTCGACGTGGTGTACGGGCAGCCGTCCGCGCTCGTCGGGACGGTCGAACGCGCGGGCGGCCGGGCCGTCGACGGCTTCCCGATGCTGCTCCACCAGGCCGTGCGGCAGGTCGCCCTGATGACCGGACGCGACGACGTGCCGGTCGAGGCGATGCGCGCCGCCGGGACCGCCGAGCTGGCGCGGCGGGCCCGGGCCTCCGGCGGCGCCTGACCCCCTCGGGGCGTCACTGAGCGCTCGGCGGCGACTGCGCGGCCTGCTGCCCCGGCGCGGTGAGCGCCGCGGACGACGAGCGGCGCCGTTTGGCCGCCTCGTGCGCCGTGGTCATCACCATCGGCAGGATGACGCTGAGCCAGAAGTCCTTCCAGTCCCAGGTGCCGGTGGCCACGCCGGCCAGGCTCCCCACCGCCACCAGGACCAGCAGCAGCCGGCTCCAGTTGCGGAGCAGGAACGGCGTCACCCGGACCCGCAGCCCCCGCGCGGGCAGCAGGGCGGTCAGGGGGCGGTCGCGGGCGTGCCCGCGCTGCACCACGGCCGCGTCGGGCAGCCAGTGCAGCACGTCCCTGGACGCCGCCAGCGGCATGCGGCGCAGATCCGTCAGCGCCTCCAGACGCCACCACAGCGTCCACAGCGAGGTCCGGCCGCTGCCGGGATAGCCGATCCACCGGGGCGTGGCCACCTCGCCGCGCACCAACGTCTGGAACGCGCGGCCGACCACGGCGCCGGGGACGCCCCGCGGATCCCGCAGCAGCGCCGAGACGGCGACCGGCAGGCCGTAGTGCCACAGCGCCAGCCGCCACACCGGCCGCGTGCCCGGCCCGCCGGGCGTCACGTCATAGGTCTCGATCCAGGTGTGCGAGTCCTCGGTGTCCAGGTTGGCGCGCAGCCAGTCGTAGGCGGCCAGCAACCGCTCGTCGTCGCGCAACGCGCGCGCCTCGGCCAAGGTCAGCAGAGCGAACGCTGTGTGCGTGACGGTCGGGGCCGCAGCGCGCGTCGGCCCCCAGGCGGGCCGTTTGCTCGTGCGGTCGGACGTGAGCCACTCCACGCCCCGCTCGACCGCGGGATGGTACGGGTTGAGCTGTGTGAGCGCGCGCAGCGCCAGGCAGGTCAGCCACACCCGCGACGGGCACCCGTACAGCGACCCCCAGCCGCCGTCCGGGTTCTGGTTGCGCAGCAGCCACTCGTAAGCGCGGCGGATGTCGGGTGCGTCGTCGCGCAGTCCGCAGCGTGCGCGCGCCAGGAACCGCGCGATCCACGCGGTCGCCTCGACGACGGGCATTCCCAGACTGGTCCTGGTGGCCCAGCCGCCGTCCTTGAGGCGGTCGGCGGAGGCGGCCTGCCGCTCGGCCAGGAAGGCCAGCCCCTCGTCGAAATGCTCGAACGGCCGTCCCGTCTCCGTGAACGCCATCAGGGCGACCGCGGTGGCGGTCGCGCCCGGGTCGGGACGGGTCAGGTCGTGGTACCAGCCCCCGACGTCGCCGGAGGGGACGTAGGTGTCGCGCAGGACGTCGAGCGACTCGTCGAGCCGGGTCTGGAGCACGGCCATGTCGATGCTGGGGGAGGCGCTGGTGGGAGGCACTGTCGTCACGTTAGGTCTGGCTTTGTCAACACGACCGTCATCTCTTGTTTATGTGCCCGTTAGGGCACGCTTCTGCACCCGGAAATGACGGCCACTATCCGCCCTCTCGGACAGGTAGATGTGCCGTATCAGCCCGCACGCCGGAGGGCAGGCTCTGTGACGCCCCACTTCATGACCCCCAGGAGGCGTCGTGGCCGAACCCGCGATGCGCACCGCACCCGAGGCGGACTGCGTCTTCTGTCCGCCGCTGAGATTCCGTTTCAACGCCATGGCCGACCTCCCCCGGGAGGGGAGCGTTCTGGCGGAGGACGACGTATTCCTGCTCATGCCCGACTTGGCGCCCCTCGCCGACGGGCATCTGCTTTTGGTGACGACCGCCCATTACCAATGCGCGGGGGCGTTCGATGCGGCGCTGTGGGGACGCGCGCTGCTATGGCGGCAGCGCGTCTCCCAGCTCTACGCCGCCGCTTACGGAACCGCGGACGTCCTCGTCTTGGAGCACGGGCCGGGCAGCGCCCAAGGCGGCGGCGCGTGCATCGACCACGCCCACTGGCACCTGCTGCCGACCGCGGCGAGCGTACGGGCCGTCCTGGAAAAGCAGGGCCCGGCCGGCAGGCCCGCGACACACCGTGCGCTCCGGGCGTGCTTCCGTGCGCGTCGGTCCTACCTGCTGGTCGACGAACGCAACGAACCGGTGATGTACCCGGGCGACGGCGCCCCGCGTCAGTACCTGCGCTGGGCCGCCGCCGTGGCCCTCAGCCGCCGCCGCGGCACCTCACCGGGCGTTTGGCGCTGGCAGGAGATGTTCGGTCTGCCGGAGAGCAAAGCCCGCTTCCTGCGCACGCTCGACGCCATGCGCAAGGCCGCCGCGGCGACCAGGCCGCCCGTTCCGGAGGGCGGCGGGCGGGGTCACCGGATGCCCGGCAGGCGCTCGCCGCACCGCGACGACAGCCACCAGTAGAGCTCCCCGGCCGCCAGCCGGTCGCCGAACCCTGTGCGCCGCACCCCCGGGCCGTACCCCGTCGCGTACTCCACGAGCACCTGCCCGCGCCGGTAGGCCACCACGTCCTCCAGCGAGGTCGGACCGTGGCGCAGCAGCCACAGCGGCCGTCCCCCGACCCTGCGGTCCAGCGCCGGGAGCATCTCCCGCACCTCGGCGGGCGTCGACGGCACCGGCAGGCCGAGCAGCCGCGCCAGCGTCGGCACTTCCGTGATCACCACGTCGACGGAGCCGAGCACCGGCGCCGCCTCCGCGGCGGGCAGCCTGCGGTCGATGTCGTGCGGCACGAGGTCGAACGCCACCAGCGTGCCGCCCCGCCGGGCGACGTCCACCGCCGCGCGCAGCGCCGCCCGCGACGCCGGCGCCAGCAGGGAGTAGCCGTCGGCGAACAGGACGTCCGCGCGCCGGATCGCCGGGGCCGCGCGGCGCACGTCGTCCTCGGTCAGGCGGCGGCCCGGGCCCTGGTCGTCCACCACCAGCAGCCGCACCCCCGGCCCGAGCGCGTCGCGCCCGACGGGCCCGCCCCGGGCGACGCCGACCGCGTCCGGGCGTCCGGTCCCGTCGCGCAGCATCACCGACACGCCGTTGGCCGCGCCCGGCTCCACGCACAGCAGGTCGCGCACGCCCATCCGCCGCAGCTCGCGCCGGATCACGGGGGTGAACGCGTCGTCGCCGATCTTGGCGAGCAGCGCCACCCGGCGGAAGTAGCCGGTGGCGCAGCGGGCCATGTTCATCGCCGTGCCCGCCACCACCGCCCGGGCGGGGGCGTAGGCCAGCCGGTCGGCGGCCAGGTCGGTGAAGCGCACGCCGGGCAGGTCCGCCCGCGCCTCGATCATCACGTCGCCCAGCACGACGAGGCGGAACCGGCGTTCGGCCGCGCCGTCCAGCCCCGGCCACCGGACGGGCGGGTGCACGGCCGCCGCGCCGTCGGGAGGGTCGGGAGAGCCGGGAGACGAGGCCACTCCCGCGCCGGGTCCGGTCACCCGGCCGCCGGCCGCAGACGCAGGAACGCGCGCATGACCGGCCGCAGGTCGGGGATCAGGTCGAACCGGTCCAGGCCGCCCAGCGGCACCCAGGCGGGCTCGTCCAGGTGGTCGTCGGCCATCCGGTGCTCCAGGCTGACCTGCGTGGTCATCGCGCGGCACGTGCGGGCGACGGCCACCACCCTGACGAGGCCGCGCCCGCCGTCCGGGCCGCGCGCGAGGGCGGGATCGCCCTGCGGGCGGCGCTCGGGCATCGACCACTGCCACAGGTGGAACGGCGGCCCCGGCTCGATCTCGAGGCCGACCTCCTCCCAGACCTCGCGGCGGATGTGGTCGTCCAGATCCAGGTCGCCCGCCACCTCCAGGCGGCCTCCCGGGACCTCCCACCGGCCCGGGTGCAGCGGGTCGGACGCGGATTTGCGGACCAGCAGCAGCCGGTCGTCGTGGACGATGAACGCCTTCTGCGCGAACTCCAACCGGACCGGGACCCCGGTCGGCTCGATGGTCGCTGCGGCCTCGGTCCTGATTACGGGCATCGCGCCATGTCTTTCCGTGCGGTCGGCCCACGGCGTCCCCAGAGGGCAGGTCCACGGTAACAAGGCCGCTTGCGGCCGCCCAGCGCCCGTCGGTGACTCTTGACGCGCTCTGGAGCCGGGAATGAACGGAAGGCGTGAGCGGTTGCGAACAGTCGTCGTACGGCACGGCATGACGCGTCCGTTTCGCTCTCCCGCGGTGATCTCGAGGGCGCCGTCGGATATCACATTGGGACGCGCCAGGTGATAGTCTTGGAAGTCGACCGATCCGGCATGGGTGTCCTAGTGTTCACCCGGGCCGGGCGCAAGCGGAGGCCGCCTCCCACCTGACCGGCCGTGCAGGCCGGTGGGTCTCGGTTTCGGCGAACGGGCGCTCGCGGGCGTCCGGCGCGCCGTCGTCACCGGGCACCGTCCCGGTCACGGCCGAAGGTGGCCCCGCATGCGATGCCGTGCGGGGCTTTTCGTATGAGAAGCCCGGGGTACGACCGGTCCGAAGACTTGAGCAACGGCCCCTAGGAGGTCCCATCAGCGCCGAACTGCGTATCAACGAGCGCATCCGAGTGCCCGAGGTCCGGCTCGTCGGTCCGAACGGCGAACAGGTGGGCATCGTGCCCATCGCCAAGGCCCTTGAACTCGCGCGCGAGGCAGACCTCGACCTGGTCGAGGTGGCCCCCACGGCGCGGCCGCCCGTCGCCAAGCTCATGGACTACGGCAAGTTCAAGTACGAGTCCGCGATGAAGGCGCGGGAGGCGCGCAAGAACCAGGCGCACACGGTCATCAAGGAAATCAAGCTCCGACCGAAGATCGACCCGCACGACTACGAGACCAAGAAGGGTCACGTGGTGCGGTTCCTCAAGGCCGGCGACAAGGTCAAGGTCACGATCATGTTCCGTGGCCGTGAGCAGTCCCGGCCCGAACTGGGCTTCCGCCTGCTGCAGCGGCTCGCCGACGACGTCGAGGAGCTCGGCTTCGTCGAGTCCCGGCCCAAGCAGGACGGGCGGAATATGATCATGGTGATCGGGCCGCACAAGAAGAAGGCGGAGGCCCGGGCCGAGCGCGCGGCCGCCCGCGCGCAGAAGTCGAGGTCCGGCTCGGCCTGAGCCGCCCTCGCCACGGCCCCGTCCCGGGCCGCCTCCGGCGGCGCGGCCGGGCCGCGCGGACGGCCGTCCGGCCGTTTCGCGGGCGACCCTGCGCTCCTGCAGGGTCGAGACGCACGTACATTGATGCCTGATCCAGGCGCGTACCCCGCGGCATCCGTGGGGCGCGCGCCGGTCAGGCGCGCCCCCGTGCATCCGGGGGCCCGGATTTGAGGGAGACGACGGCGACCATGCCGAAGACCAAGACGCACAGCGGCGCCAAGAAGCGGTTCAAGCTGACCGGCTCCGGCAAGGTGATCCGCCGCCGCGCCAACCGCAACCACCTGCTCGAGCACAAGCCGAGCAAGCGGACTCGGCGCCTGGACGGCACGACCGTGGTGTCCCCGGCCGACGCCAAGAACCTCAAGAAGCTGCTGCGCAAGTAGTAGCCGCCAACCGGATCTGTACGACCGGCCGAGGGCCTGACGGCCCCGGCCCCCACGAAGGAGTAGTCACGTGGCACGCGTGAAGCGAGCGGTCAACGCCGCCAAGAAGCGCCGGGTCGTTTTGGAGCGGTCGAGCGGCTACCGCGGCCAGCGGTCGCGCCTGTACCGCAAGGCCAAGGAGCAGCAGCTCCACTCGATGACCTACGCCTTCCGGGACCGCAAGGACCGCAAGGGCCAGTTCCGGAGGCTGTGGATCCAGCGCATCAACGCCGCGGCCCGCGCCAACGGCATGACCTACAACCGGTTCATCCAGGGGCTGAAGGCCGCCGAGGTGGAGGTCGACCGGCGGATGCTGGCCGAGCTGGCGGTCAACGACGCGGCCGCGTTCGCCGCCCTGGTGAAGGTGGCCAAGGACGCGCTGCCGGCCGAGGGTTCGGCGGCGGCCTGATCCGACCCGGACCGACGATGGCGAGCGGCGAGCTGACCTCCGTCCGGTCACCCCGGGTCAAGGCGGCTCGCCGGCTCGCCAAACGCGCGTTCCGGCGCCGCGAGCGCCGGTTCCTGGCCGAGGGGCCGCAGGCGGTGCGCGAGGCCCTGGAGGCGCCCGGGCGGCTGGCCGAGCTGTTCACCACGGCCGAGGCCGAGTCGCGGCACGGCGACCTGGTGCGCGCCGCCGAACGGGCGGGCGTGCCGGTGCTGCGGGTCAGCGGCGAGGTCATGGCCGAGCTGGCGCAGACCGTCACCCCGCAGGGCCTGCTGGCGGTGTGCCAGTTCGTCGACGTCCCGCTGGAGGACGCGCTGGAGCCCGCGCCCACACTGGTGACGGTGCTCGCGCACGTGCGGGACCCGGGCAACGCGGGCACGGTGCTGCGCACCGCCGACGCCGCCGGCGCGGAGGCCGTGGTCTTCACCGACGCCTCGGTCGACCCGTACAACGGCAAGTGCGTGCGGGCGTCGGCGGGAAGCCTGTTCCACCTGCCCGTCGTCGTCGGGCCGAGGTTCGGCGACCTGCTCCCCGCGCTGCGGGACAGGGGCCTGACGGTGCTCGCCGCCGACGGGGCGGGCAAGCGCACGCTGGACGAGGCGATCGACGACGGCCTGCTGGCCCGTCCCACCGCATGGGTGTTCGGCAACGAGGCGTGGGGGCTGCCCGAGGAGATCCTCGACAGCGTCGACGACGTGGTGCGCGTGCCGATCTACGGACGCGCCGAGAGCCTCAACCTGGCCACGGCCGCGGCCGTGTGCCTGTACGCCTCCTCCCGCGCGCAGCGCGCGGGCTAGCGCCGGCGACGCCGCGCGGCGGCCGCGGCGTCGCGCGGTGGTTGTGCGCAGTTTTACCGATGGCCGGATGCGGTCGCCTTCCACCCAGCCGAAGCGCCGGTGAACTGGGAACATGGAGTCCCGCCGGCGGCGCCGCGGGGGAGTCGGCGCCGGGGAGGCGCTCGTCCTCGAGGAGGAGAGGCAGACCACCCGGGCGGCGGATTCCGGGCGTCGTACCCGATGCCTACGGTGAGGGGCGAGAGCGGCGACGAGGCCGCATGACGTTGGGGGCGGACATGATGACCGACGACGGCAGGGCGACCCGGCGCGCGGGCCTGGGGCGGCGGCGGCCGGAGATCCGGTGCCGCTCGAGCGCGACCCGGCGGCCCCGCAGCGCCTTGCCGGACCTGACCGTGACCGTCACGGTGGCCTTCGGCGAGGCCGCCGTGGTGACCATCGACGGCGAGATCGACCTGCGCACCGCCGACACGCTGCGCGCCGAGCTGTTCGCCCTGCACGCCGCGGGGCGCCGCAGCCTGGTGCTGGACTTCGCCGGGGTGCGCTTCTGCGACGCCAGCGGCCTGAGCGCCCTGGTCGCCGCGCACAACCGCGTGACCCGCGAGGGCGGCCGCATCCGCCTGGCCCGGGTGCGCCCGCAGCAGCGCCGCCTGCTGAGCATCACCGGCCTGGACCGGCTGTTCCCCTCCTACGACGACCTCGCCGAGGCCGTCGCCGACGCCCGCACCTCCACCACCCCCTCCAGCTGACCCCGGCCCGCCGCGTGGACGGCGGGGACACAAAAGCCTTGCCGCAGCGGGGGTTCCGGGTGCCCCAAGGCGGCCGTGTCCGGATAGAGTCTGCTCTCGTAAAGGCTTGAACGGAGCCGTGTTCCCATCGGTGACTGGAGGCCGTCGTGGACGGAGAGCGCTCCCCGGACGCATCCGGGCGCGTGCCCTCCCTGCGCACCCGTGACGCGGCCTCCGGCGCGACCGGCGCGCCGGTTCCGGACGCGGCCTTCGACCCGCCCCTCGACGCGGTCGACGGCGTGGTGGACGACCTTCCCGACGGGCTGCTGGTGGCCGACCGGTCCGGGCGGGTCGTGGTGTTCAACGCCGCCGCCCAGCGCATCACCGGCGTCCCGGCGCGCGCGGCGCTCGGCCGCGACTTCCGCGACGTGCTGCCGCTGCGCGACGCCGAGGGACGCGACTGGTGGAAGTGCCTGGCCCCCTACGACGGCCTGGCGACCCGCACCCGGCACCCCGAACGGTCGCTGTACCTGCCCGACGGCACCGAGGTGCTGGTCACCGCGGGGTACCGGCGCGGCGAGGGCAGGCGTGTGGAACGATTCACCGTGTGCCTGCGGGACGCCGCCCAGCGGGCCCGCCGCGAACGCGACCGCGCCGACCTGGTGTCGACCGTGGCGCACGAGCTGCGCTCGCCGCTGACCAGCGTCAAGGGCTTCACCGCCACGCTGCTGGCGCGCTGGCACCGCTTCAACGACGACCAGAAGCGGGTCATGCTGGAGACCGTCAACGCCGACGCCGACCGGGTCACGCGGCTGATCACCGAGCTGCTGGACGTGTCGCGCATCGAGGCCGGGCGGCTGGAGATGCGGCGCCAGGTGGTCGACCTGGCCGAGGAGGTCCGCAAGGTGATCGCCGGACGGGTCGCGGCCGGCGACCCGGAGGACCGGTTCCGGTTCGAGGTGCGCGGCCCCCTTCCGGAGATGTGGCTCGATCCCGACAAGATCGGGCAGATCATCGGTAATTTGGTGGAGAACGCGGTGCGCCACGGGGCGGGAACCGTCACCATAGTGGTGGAGCCGGACGCGCATAAGGAGGGAGCCGCCGTGTCGGTGCGCGACGAGGGCGAGGGCATCCCGCCCGAGGCGGCGCAGCGCGTGTTCCGGCAGTTCTGGCGCGGTCCCGGCGGCAACCGCCGGCGCGGCACCGGCCTCGGCCTCTACATCGTGAAGGGCCTGGTCGAGGCGCACGGCGGCACGATCACCGTGCAACGCGCCCCGGGCGGCGGCGCCGAGTTCCGATTTACCGCGCCCGCCGGGGCTCCCGACTACGCCGTCTGACAGGGACGGGCGTCACGAGCCGCCGAGCGGGCCGACACCGCAGATCATTCCGCCGCGCCCTGAGGCCGCGCCGCGGGCGGCGCCACTAAACTCGGGGCGTTCCACGCCGACCGGAAGTTGTCAACACCACCATGTCTGCACCCAACAAGTCCTACGACCCCGTCGAGGTGTCCGCGCTGGCGCCCGAGGAGGTCGAACGGGCCCGCGACGAGGCGCTGGCCGCCATCGCCGCGGCCGCCGACCTCGACGAGCTCAAGCAGGTGCGCCTGGCGCACGCGGGCGACCGCTCCCCGCTCGCCCTGGCCAACCGCGAGATCGGCGCGCTGCCGCCCGCGGCCCGCGCCGAGGCGGGCAAGCGCGTCGGCGCCGCCCGCGGCGCGGTCGCCAAGGCCCTCAAGGCCCGCCAGGCCGAGCTGGAGGAGGAGCGCGACCGGCGCGTGCTGGTCGAGGAGACCGTCGACGTCACGCTGCCGTGGGACCGGGCCCCGCGCGGCGCCCGGCATCCGCTGACCACGATCCAGGAGCGGATGGCCGACGTGTTCGTCTCGATGGGCTTCGAGATCGCCGAGGGACCGGAGGTCGAGGCGGGCTGGTTCAACTTCGACGCGCTGAACTTCAAGCCCGACCACCCGGCGCGCACCATGCAGGACACCTTCTTCGTCGGGTCGGAGGACACCGACCTGGTCCTGCGCACCCACACCTCGCCGGTGCAGGTGCGGGCGCTGCTGGAGCGGGACCTGCCGGTGTACGTGGTGGTGCCCGGCCGCACCTACCGCACCGACGAGCTGGACGCCACGCACAGCCCGGTGTTCCACCAGCTGGAGGGCCTGGCGGTGGACGAGGGCCTCACCATGGCGGACCTGCGCGGCGCCATCGACGCGTTCGTCGGCGGCATGTTCGGGGAGGGGCTGGCGACCCGGTTCCGGCCGTCGTACTTCCCGTTCACCGAGCCGTCGGCCGAGGTGGACATGCAGTGCTTCGTGTGCCGCGGCGCGTCCGTCGAGCGCGGCGCCGACCCGTGCCGCACGTGCTCCTCGGAGGGGTGGATCGAGCTGGGCGGCTGCGGCATGGTCAACCCGCGGGTGCTGGTGGCCTGCGGCGTCGACCCCGAGCGCTACAGCGGCTGGGCGTTCGGCCTGGGCGTGGAGCGGACGCTGATGTTCCGCCACGGCGTCGAGAGCATGCACGACATGGTCGAGGGTGACGTCCGGTTCACCCTTCCGTTCGGGATGGAGATCTGATGCGGGTCCCGCTTTCGTGGCTGCGGGAGTTCGTCGAGCTCCCCGCGGACGTCACCGGCCGCGACGTGGCCGCCAAGCTGATCGCCGCGGGCCTGGAGGTCGAGACGGTCGAGCAGCCCGGCGCCGACGTCGCCGGCCCGCTGGTGGTCGGCGAGGTGCTGGCCATCGAGGAGCTGACCGGGTTCAAGAAGCCGATCCGGTACTGCCGGGTCGACGTGGGGCAGGCCAACGGCACGGGCGAGCCGCAGAACATCATCTGCGGCGCCACCAACTTCGCCGTCGGCGACCGCGTCGTGGTGATCCTGCCCGGCGGGGTGCTGCCCGGCGGGTTCCAGATCGGCGCGCGCAAGACCTACGGCCGCATGTCGGAGGGCATGATCTGCTCGGCGCGCGAGCTGGGCATCGGCGACGACCACGCGGGCATCCTGGTGCTGCCGCCCGACACGCCGGTCGGCCGGGACGCGATCGAGCTGCTCGGCCTGCGCGACGAGGTGCTCGACATCGCCGTCACCCCCGACCGCGGCTACGCCCTGTCGATCCGCGGCGTGGCGCGCGAGGTCGCCATCGCCTTCGACGTCCCGTTCACCGACCCGGCCGCCGTCGACCTGCCCGAGGACACCGCCGAGTCCTACCCGGCGCGCATCGCCGACCCGTCCGCGTGCGACCGGTTCGTGCTGCGCGAGGTGCGCGGCCTCGACCCGGACGCGCAGACGCCGCTGTGGATGCGGGTGCGGCTGTGGCGCGCCGGGATGAGGCCGGTGTCGCTGGCCGTGGACGTCACCAACTACCTGATGCTGGAGCTCGGGCAGCCGCTGCACGCGTACGACCGCGGCAAGCTGACCGGCCCGATCGAGGTGCGCCGGGCCCGCGAGGGCGAGAGCCTGGAGACGCTGGACCACGTCAAGCGCGCCCTGCACCCGGAGGACATCCTCATCACGGACGCGTCCGGGCCGATCGGGATGGCGGGCACCATGGGCGGCCTGGCCACCGAGATCGACGAGACGTCGACCGACATGGTGATCGAGGCGGCGCACTTCGACGACATCGGCGTCGCGCGGATGAGCCGCCGCCACAAGCTGCACAGCGAGGCGTCCTACCGGTTCGAACGCGGCGTCGACCGCGAGCTGCCGCTGTACGCCTCCTACCGGGCGGCGCGGATGCTGGCCGAGCTGGGCGGCGCCGAGATCGTCCCGGGCGTCACGAACGTGCGGCACCCGGTCGAGACGGTCACCGTGACCATGCGGGCCGACCACCCCGGGCGCGTCGCGGGCGTGCCGTACGACCGGGCCGCGGTGGTGCGCCGCCTGGAGCAGATCGGGTGCGCGGTCGAGGGGGACGAGGTGCTGACGGTGACGCCGCCGTCGTGGCGTCCCGACCTCACCGACCCCAACGACCTGGCCGAAGAGGTCATCCGGCTGGAGGGCTACGAGGAGATCCCGGCGCGTGCGCCGCGTCCCGTCGCCGGGCGGGGCCTGACGCCGGCCCAGCGGCTGCGCCGCCGCATCGGCCGGGCCCTGGCGGGCGCGGGCTACGTGGAGACGCTGAACTTCCCGTTCGTCGCCGAGCGCGACTGGGAGGCGCTGCAGCTGGCGGCCGACGACCCGCGGCGCCGGGCGCTCCGCCTGGCCAACCCGCTGTCGGACGACGAGCCGCTGCTGCGCACCACGCTCCTGCCGGGCCTGCTGCGCACCCTGGCCCGCAACGTGGGACGCGGCTTCGCCGACGCGGCGCTGTTCGAGCTGGGGCTGGTGTTCCTCCCCCGCCCGGACGCGCCGGAGCGGGCGCCGCGCCTGCGGGTCGACCGCGGCCCGACCGCCGAGGAGATCGCCTCGCTGGAGGCCGCGCTGCCCGACCAGCCGCTGCGCGCCGCCGTGGTGCTGTCGGGCGAGCGGGAACGCGCCGGCTGGTGGGGCCCGGGCCGCGCCGCCGGCTGGGCCGACGCGATCGAGGCCGCCCGCGTGGTGGCGCGCGAGGCCGGGGTGGAGCTGACGGTCAAGGCGGACCAGCACGCGCCGTGGCACCCGGGCCGCTGCGCCGCCCTGTACGTGGACGGCACGCTGGTCGGCCACGCCGGCGAGCTGCACCCGCGCACGGTCAAGGCGTACGGCCTGCCGCCGCGCACCTGCGCGATGGAGCTGGAGGTGCGCCGGCTGGGCGAGCCCGGGGTGACGCGGGCGCCGCGGGTGTCGTCCTACCCGGTGGCCACCCAGGACGTGGCGCTGATCGTCGACGCGGGCGTGCCGGCGGCGGACGTCGAGGCGGCGCTGCGCGAAGGCGCCGGGGAGCTGCTGGAGTCGCTGCGGCTGTTCGACGTCTACACCGGCGAGCAGGTGGGGGAGGGGCGCAAGTCCCTGGCCTACACGCTGCGGTTCCGCGCCTCCGACCGCACGCTCACCGCCGAGGAGGCGAGCGCCGCCCGCGACGCGGCGGTCGCCCTGGCCGCCGAACGGACGGGCGCCGTCCTCCGCGGCGCGTGACCTTCGCCGGAACGGCCCCGCACCCGCGCGGTGCGGGGCCGTTCCGTCTTTCCGGGACCCGCGCCGGAAAACCTTTTGTGCCGCGACGGGCTTCCGGCTAGCCTGAGCGGGTCTTGTCGTCGCCCGGTAGGGGAGTCCGTTGAAGAACTGAGGTCGCCGGCACCGCGCGGCACCACGCCCGTCGGCGTGGCGCGCGCACGCGACCTCGGCCGAGACTCCCGTCCCGGGCTTTTCTCGTGCCCGCGCGCCGTCCGTGCGCGCACCCGCGGTGTCTCCACAGTCCGCATCCGCGATGTCGTGCGTTCACGGAGGGCCGCCCTGGAATGTCTTCTCCCGCGTCTTCTTCCATCGTCTGTTCGAATCTGTCGTTCGCGTGGCCGGACGGGACCGTGGTGCTGGACGGGCTGGACGCCGCGTTCGGCACCGGACGCACCGGCCTGATCGGCGCCAACGGGTCCGGCAAGTCCACGCTGCTGCGGCTGATCGCCGGGGAGCTGCGGCCCGCGTCCGGCTCGGTGAGCGTGACCGGCCGGGTCGGCCACCTGCCGCAGAACCTGCCGCTGGGCACCGCCCGCACCGTCTCCGACCTGCTCGGGATCACCGCGACCCGCCGGGCGCTGCACGCCATCGAACGGGGCGAGGCCGACGAGGCCGACTTCGACGCCGTCGGCGACGACTGGGACGTGGAGGAGCGCGCCCGCGCCCAGCTCGACCGCCTCGGCCTGCCGCACATCGACCTCGACCGCACCGTCGCCGCGCTGTCGGGTGGGGAGGCGGTCATGGTGGGGCTCGCCGCGCTGCTGCTGGCCCGCCCGGACGTGCTGCTCCTCGACGAGCCCACCAACAACCTCGACCTGGACGCCCGCCGCCGCCTGTACGACGCGGTCGCCGCGTGGCCGGGCGTGCTGGTGGTCGTCAGCCACGACCGGGAGCTGCTGGAGCTGGTCGACGAGATCGCCGACCTGCGCGACGGCGCGATCCGCGCGTTCGGCGGCAACCTGTCGGCCTACGAGGAGCAGCTGGCGGTGGAGCGGGAGGCGGCCGAACGCGCCGTCCGGGCGGCCGAGGGCCATCTGCGCAGGCAGCGGCGGGAGCTGGCGGAGGCGCAGGTCAAGCTGGCCCGCCGCGCCCGCTACGGCGGAAAGATGTACGAGAACAAGCGCGAGCCGAAGATCGTCATGAACGCGCGCAAGCGGGAGGCGCAGGTGTCGGCGGGCAAGCACCGCCTCCTGCACGAGCAGCGCCTGGCCGAGGCGCGCGAACGGCTCGCCGAGGCGGAGGAGGCGGTCCGCGACGACGAGGAGATCCGGGTGGAGCTGCCCGCCACCGAGGTCCCGGCGGGCCGCGTCGTGCTGACCGTCACGGGCCTGCGCGCCCTGGAGCCGGGCTCGCTGGAGGAGCTGGTCGTGCGCGGCCCGGAGCGCATCGCGCTGGTCGGCCCGAACGGGTCGGGCAAGACCACGCTGCTGCGGGCGGTGATCGGCGAGCGGGTGCCCGAGGTCGGGGCGCTCACCGCGTCCACGCAGGTCCGGACCTCGGTGGGCGGGGTGCGCTGCCTGCCGCAGCGCCTCGACGTCCTCGACGACGCGCTCAGCGTCGTGGACAACGTGCGCGCGTTCGCCCCGTCGGCGTCGGTGAACGCGATCCGGGCCGGGTTGGCCCGGTTCCTGTTCCGCGGGGCGCGGGCCGACCGGCCCGCGGGCACGCTGTCGGGCGGGGAGCGGTTCCGGGCGGTGCTGGCGGCGCTGCTGCTGGCCGAGCCCGCGCCTCAACTGCTGCTCCTCGACGAGCCGACCAACAACCTCGACATGGCGAGCGTGCGCAGGCTCGGCGAGGCCCTGGACGCCTACCGGGGGGCGCTGATCGTGGTCAGCCACGACCTGCCGTTCCTGCGCACGCTGGGCATCACCCGGTGGCTCCGCATGGACCGTTCCGCCGGACTGACCGAAATCGACCCCATGTGATCCCCCGCGGAGCGGCCTGAGCTGCGCCGACACCGCCGTCCGGACGCGCCGTCGACAGGCGCGGGGGCGGAAGCGGCTTTGAATATTCATCCACCATGTTGCATACTCTTGCCAAGCGGCGAGAGAAGGGCGGTGGTGCGGATGGGCATCCGGGCGGCGGTGGCGGGCGCCAGCGGCTACGCGGGCGGCGAGATCGTGCGGATCCTCGCGGGCCACCCCGAGTTCGAGATCGGCGCGGTCACCGCGGGCGCCAACGCGGGCACGCCGCTGGGCGCGCGCCAGCCGCATCTGCGTCCGCTGGCCGACCGGATCCTCGACGAGACCACGCCCGACGTGCTGGCCGGGCACGACGCGGTGTTCCTGGCGCTGCCGCACGGGCAGTCCGCCGCGATCGCCGAGCGGCTCGGCGACGACGTGCTCGTGGTCGACTGCGGCGCCGACTTCCGCCTCGCCGACCCGGCCGACTGGGAGCGCTACTACGGCACCCCGCACGCGGGCACCTGGCCCTACGGGCTGCCCGAGCTGCCCGGCCACCGCGAGCGCCTGCGCGGCGCCCGCCGGATCGCGGTCCCCGGCTGCTACCCGACGGCGGTGCTGCTGGCGCTGTTCCCGGCGTTCGCCGCCGGGCTGGCCGAGCCGGACGTCGTGGTCGTCGCCGCGTCCGGCACCTCCGGCGCGGGCCGCGCCCTCAAGCCGCACCTGCTGGGCAGCGAGGTCATGGGCTCGGTCAGCGCCTACGGCGTGGGCGGCGTGCACCGGCACACCCCGGAGATGGCGCAGGGCCTGAGCGCCGTCGCCGGCGAGCCGGTCACCGTGTCGTTCACCCCGACGCTCGCGCCGATGAGCCGCGGCATCCTGGCCACCTGCACCGCCAAGGCCCGGCCCGGCGTCACCGCCGAGACGCTCCGCGCCGCCTACGAGCGGGCGTACGCGGACGAACCGTTCGTCGGGCTGCTCCCCGAGGGGACCTGGCCCGCCACCGCCATGACCCTGGGCGCCAACACCGCGCTCGTGCAGACCGCCCTCGACGAGCGCGCCGGGCGCCTCGTCGTGGTCGCCGCCATCGACAACCTCGTCAAGGGCACGGCCGGGGGCGCCGTGCAAAGCGCCAACATCGCCCTGGGCCTGCCCGAAGAACTCGGACTCACCACGATCGGAGTGTCCCCGTGAGCGTCACCGCCCCCCGGGGGTTCCGCGCCGCCGGCGTCGTCGCCGGGCTGAAGGACGGCGGAATCCGCGACCTGGCCTTGGTCGTCAACGACGGCCCCTCCCGCGCGGCGGCGGGCGTCTTCACCCGCAACCGCGTGAAGGCCGCCCCTGTCCTGTGGTCGCAGCAGGTCCTCAAAGGCGGCCGCGTGCGCGCGGTGGTGCTCAACTCCGGCGGCGCCAACGCCTGCACCGGACCGGCCGGGTTCCAGGACACGCACGCCACCGCCGAGAAGGCCGCCGAGCTGCTGGAGGACTCGGCCGGCGAGATCGCCGTGTGCTCCACCGGCCTGATCGGCGAGCGGCTGCCCATGGACAAGGTGCTGGCCGGCGTCGAGGCCGCCGCGGCCGAGCTGTCGCGCGGCGACGGGGGCCTGGCCGCCGCGGACGCCATCCGCACCACCGACACCGTCGCCAAGATCGCCTTCCGGTCGGGCGACGGGTACATGATCGGCGGCATGGCCAAGGGCGCGGGCATGCTCGCCCCGTCCCTGGCGACCATGCTGTGCGTGCTGACCACCGACGCCGACCTGGACGCCGCCGCCCTCGACCGGGCCCTGCGCGCCGCCACCGCCGTCACCTTCGACCGGCTGGACACCGACGGCTGCATGTCCACCAACGACACCGTGCTGCTGCTGGCGTCCGGCGCCAGCGGGGTCACCCCCGACGAGGCCGCGTTCACCGCGCTGCTCACCGACCTGTGCGCCGACCTGGCCCGGCAGCTGCTCGTCGACGCCGAGGGCGCGGCCAAGGCCATCGCGATCGAGGTGGTCGGCGCCGCCAGCGAGGACGACGCGGTCGCCGTCGGCCGCGCCATCGCCCGCAACAACCTGCTCAAGTGCGCCATCCACGGCGAGGACCCCAACTGGGGCCGGGTGCTGTCGGCGGTCGGCACGACGGACGCGGTGTTCGAACCCGACGAGCTGAACGTCGCGATCAACGGCGTGTGGGTGTGCCGCAACGGCGCGGTCGGCGACGACCGCGACAAGGTCGACCTGCGGCCCCGCGACGTGTCGATCACGGTCGACCTGTCCGCGGGCAAGCACTCGGCCGTCATCTACACGACCGACCTGACCGCCGACTATGTGCATGAGAACTCGGCGTACTCGACCTGACGCCGTCCCCGCCGGCGTCCGCCCGTCCGGGGGACGTCCGTCGAGGTCCCGCACCGTCTCCACAGGCTGCCGCCGCTCGCCCCTCGGCGGTCGGCCGCGCAGCGGTCATGTGAACTTGGGGATTCCTACATGAGCGACATCGTCTCCGGGGCGCGGGTGCGCACGAACCGGGCCGGAGCGCTGGACAAGGCGGAAACGCTGATCAAGGCCCTGCCCTGGCTGGAGCGCTTCCACGGCAAGACCGTCGTGATCAAGTACGGCGGGCACGCCATGACCGACGAGGCGCTGCGCGCCTCGTTCGCCGAGGACGTGGTGTTCCTGCGGTACGCGGGCCTGCGCCCGGTGATCGTGCACGGCGGCGGCCCGCAGATCAACGCGGCCCTCGACCGGCACGGCATCGAGTCGACGTTCACCGCCGGGCTGCGCGTCACCACCCCCGAGGCCATGGAGGTGGTGCGGATGGTGCTGGTCGGGCAGGTCGGCCGGGACGTGGTCGGCCTGATCAACCGGCACGGCCCGTTCGCCGTCGGCATGTCCGGCGAGGACGCCAACCTGTTCACCGCCGAGCGCAAGCGCGCGCTGGTCGACGGCGAGCCGGTCGACATCGGCCAGGTCGGCGAGATCGTCGAGGTGCAGGTCGGGGCGGTGCGGGCGCTGCTGGACGACGGCCGCATCCCCGTGGTGTCCAGCGTCGCCCGCGGCGACGACGGCGAGGTCTACAACGTCAACGCCGACACCGCGGCCGCCGCGCTGGCCGTCGCGCTGGACGCCGCCAAACTCGTCGTGCTCACCGACGTGGAGGGCCTGTACGCCGACTGGCCGAACAGCGACGACGTCATCGACCGCCTCACCACCGACGAGCTGGCCGCGTTGCTGCCGAAGCTGTCGTCGGGCATGGTGCCCAAGATGGAGGCGTGCCTGCAGGCGGTGCGCGGCGGGGTGCCGCGCGCGCACGTCCTGGACGGCCGCGTGCCGCACGCGCTGCTGCTGGAGATCTTCACCGACGAGGGGATCGGCACGATGGTCCTCCCCGGGGAGGCGGCGGAATGAACGACGAGCTGAGGAAGCGGTTCGCGGCCGCGTTCATGCCCAACTACGGCGTCCCGCCGGTGGCGCTGGCGCGCGGCGAGGGCAGCCGGGTCTGGGACGTCGACGGCAACGAGTACCTCGACCTGATCGCGGGGATCGCCGTCAGCTCCCTCGGCCACGGCCACCCCGCCCTGGTGGAGGCCGTCACCGCGCAGGTCGCCCGGCTCGCCCACGCCTCCAACCTGTTCCTGCACGAGCCGGAGGTGCTGCTGGCCGAGCGGCTGCGCGACCTGCTCGGCGGCGACGGCCGGGTCTTCTTCGCCAACAGCGGCGCCGAGGCCAACGAGTGCGCCTTCAAACTGGCCGCCAAGCACGGCCGGGCGAACGGCCGCACGTACTTCGTCGCCGCCGAGAACGGCTTCCACGGCCGCACCATGGGCGCGCTGGCGCTGACGGGCAAGGCGTCCATCCGCGAGCCGTTCGGCCCCTTCGGCGCGGACGTGCGGTTCGTCCCCTACGGCGACGCCGCGGCCCTGGAGGCCGCCGTCACCGACGAGTGCGCGGCGGTGTTCTTGGAGCCCACCCAGGGCGAGGCCGGGGTCGTGCCCCCGCCGGACGGCTACTTCGCCGCGGCGCGGCGGATCTGCGACGCGACCGGCGCGCTCCTGGTGGCCGACGAGATCCAATCGGCGATCGGCCGCACCGGCGCCTGGTTCGCCCACCAGCACGACGGCGTCCGCCCCGACGTGCTCACGCTCGCCAAGGGCCTGGGCGGCGGCCTGCCGATCGGCGCGTGCGTCGCCCTCGGCCCCTACGGCGAGGTGTTCGCCAAGGGGGACCACGGCTCCACCTTCGGCGGCAACCCCGTCAGCGCCGCCGCGGCCCTGGCCGTTCTGGACACCATCGAACGGGACGGGCTGCTCGCCCACGCCGCCGAGGTCGGCGCGGTCCTGTCCGACGGCGTCGCCGCGGTCTCCCACCCGCTGCTGGCGGGGGTGCGGGGCCGCGGGCTGTGGCTCGGCGTGCTGCTGAACGGCGCGGCCGCCGCCGCGGTGGAGGCCGCCGCCCGCGACGCCGGGTTCCTGGTCAACGCCGTGCAGCCGGACGCGGTCCGCCTGGCCCCGCCCCTGATCCTCACCGTCGACGAGGCGCGGTCGTTCGTCGACGCGCTCCCGGCGATCCTCGACGCGGCCGCCCAGGCCGCCCCGACCGGTAAGGACGACTGACGACGATGGTTCGGCACTTCCTCCGCGACGACGACCTCACCCCCGCCGAGCAGGCCGAGGTCCTGGACCTGGCCGCCGAGTTCAAGCGCGACCGGTTCGCCCGCCGCCCCCTGGAGGGCCCCCGGTCCGTGGCGGTGCTGTTCGACAAGCCGTCCACCCGCACCCGCGTGTCGTTCGCCGTGGGCATCGCCGAACTCGGCGGCCACGCGCTGATCGTGGACGCGGCCGGCAGCCAGCTCGGCCGCGGCGAGACCATCGCCGACACCGCCCGCGTCCTGGAACGGCAGGTCAGCGCGATCGTGTGGCGGACCTCCGGGCAGGAGCGCATCGAGGAGATGGCCGACGGCACGGCCGTGCCCGTCGTCAACGCCCTCACCGACCTGTTCCACCCCTGCCAGGTGCTCGCCGACCTGCAGACCATCCGGGAGGTCAAGGGCGCCCTCAGCGGCGTCACCCTGGCCTACTTCGGCGACGGCGCCAACAACATGGCGCACTCGTACCTGCTCGGCGGCGCCACCGCGGGCATGCACGTGCGGATCGCCGCGCCCGCGCAGCTGCCGCCGGACGCCGCCGTCGTCGAACGCGCCGCCGAGATCGCCGCGGCCACCGGCGGGTCGGTCACCGTCACCGCCGACGCCGAGCGCGCCGCCGCCGGCGCCGACGTGCTGGCCACCGATACGTGGGTGTCCATGGGGCAGGAGGGCAAGGACACGTCCCTCTACGAGCCGTACGCTGTGGACGAGGCGCTGCTCGCCAAGGCCGCCCCCGACGCCTGCGTGCTGCACTGCCTGCCCGCCTACCGGGGCAAGGAGATCTCCGCCGCCGTCCTCGACGGCCCGCAGAGCGTGGTCTGGGACGAGGCCGAGAACCGCCTGCACGCCCAGAAGGCATTGCTGACCTGGCTGCTGGAGCACTGACGCTGCTGGAGCACTGACGATGACCACCCCGCTGACCAAGACCGCCCGCCAGGCCCGGGTGATCGAGCTGCTCACCCGGCATCCCGTGCACTCCCAGGGAGAGCTGGCCAAGCTGCTGGCCGACGAGGGGGTCGAGGTCACCCAGGCGACCCTGTCGCGCGACCTGGTGGAGATCGGCGCGGTGAAGCTGCGGGCCGAGGACGGCAGTCTGATCTACGCGGTGCCCGGCGAGGGCGGCGAGCGCATCCGCCGCGCCCGCACCGGCGCCGCCGAGACCTTCGCCGGCCGGCTCGCCCGGGTGGCCGCGGAGCTGCTGGTGTCCGCCGAGGCGTCGGCCAACCTGGTGATCGTGCGCACCCCCGCGGGCGCCGCCCAGTACCTGGCCTCGGCCATCGACCACGCCGAGTGGCCCGACATCCTGGGCACGGTGGCGGGCGACGACACCGTCCTGGTGATCACCCGCGACCCCGACGGGGGCGAGCAGGTCGCCGAGGCGCTGCTGCGCCTGACGAACGGCCGCGAACGACGAAGCTAGGGGCCGCGAGCCCCGACTCCGATCCGCACCCGCGGCGCCTCCGTCGACAGGGCCGGGCGCGTCCCGGCCGGCATGGACAGCCGCGAGGAGCGGAGGACGTCACCGCCGATCGCGACCTGACCGGGCCGAGCGGCGGCGGGGCCGGCGGCCCCGGAAGGCCTCGCCGGGCGGCGGGACCCGCCGGGCGGGGCGGCACGCGGGACGGCGTCCGACCGCGCACCCGGGCGACACCGGACCGGACGGGGGGTGCGCCTCTCAGGAGGGGAGTGGTCGTACGCTGTTGCGGAACGTCCCGCGTCCCCGGCCCGCACGGCCCGGGACGGCACCGAAGCGGTCGACGGACCGCGCCAGACAGAACTCAGCCATGACGGTGGGAAGAGGAAATCCGTGACCAAGGCACCGACGCGACTGTGGGGCGGACGGTTCGAGGGCGGCCCGTCGGACGCGCTCGCGCGGCTCTCGGTGAGCGTCCAGTTCGACTGGCGGCTGGCCCCCTACGACCTCATGGGGTCGCGCGCCCACGCCCGCGTGCTCCACCGCGCGGGCCTGCTCACCGACGAGGAACTGGAGCGCATGCTCGGTGCCCTGGACGACCTGGAGCGGGCGTGCCGGACCGGCGAGTTCCGGCCCACCGCCGCCGACGAGGACGTCCACACGGCGCTGGAGCGCGGCCTGCTGGAGCGCCTCGGCACCCTCGGCGGCAAGCTGCGCGCCGGCCGCAGCCGCAACGACCAGGTCGCCACCGACCTGCGCCTGTACCTGCGCGACCACGTCCGGCGGATCGTGCACCGGCTGGTCGAGCTGGAGACGGCGCTGATCAACCAGGCCGAGCGCAACCTGGGCGTGGCCGCGCCCGGCATGACCCACCTGCAGCACGCCCAGCCCGTGCTGTTCTCCCACCAGCTGCTGGCGCACGTGCAGCCGCTGACCCGCGACATCGACCGGCTGCGCGACTGGGACAAGCGCGCCGCCGTCTCCCCCCTGGGCTCGGGCGCGCTGGCCGGCTCGTCGCTGCCGCTGGACCCGCAGGCCACCGCCGAGGAGCTGGGCTTCGACTCCGCCGCCCCCAACTCCATGGACGCGGTCGCCGACCGCGACTTCGTCGCCGAGTTCCTGTTCGCCGCCGCGATGATCGGCGTGCACCTGTCGCGGCTCGGCGAGGAGATCTGCCTGTGGGCCTCGCAGGAGTTCCGCTGGATCGAGATGGACGACACCTACGCCACAGGGTCGTCCATCATGCCGCAGAAGAAGAACCCCGACGTGGCCGAGCTGGCGCGCGGCAAGGCCGGGCGGCTCATCGGCCACCTGGTGGGCCTGCTGACCACCCTCAAGGGCCTGCCGCTCACCTACAACCGGGACCTGCAGGAGGACAAGGAGGGCGCCTTCGACGCCGTCGAGACGCTGCTGCTGGTCCTGCCCGCCATGTCCGGGCTGATCGCGACGATGCGGGTCAACACCGAGCGGCTGGAGGCGACCGCCGCCGACGGGTTCGCCCTCGCCACCGACCTGGCCGAGCTGCTGGTGCGGCGCGGCGTTCCGTTCCGCGAGGCGCACGAGGTCGTCGGCCACCTGGTGGTGTGGTGCCAGGTCAACGACAAGGACTTCGGCGACCTGACCGACGAGGACCTGGCCAAGGTGTCGCCGCACCTCACCCCGGACGTGCGGGAGGTCCTCGACGTCCAGGGGGCGCTGGCGTCGCGCAAGGCGTACGGGGGCACGGCCCCCGATCGCGTGCGCGAACAGCTCGAGGCGCTCCGCGCGGTCGTCGACGAGCACGCGGCGTGGGCCGCCGGACCCGACGAAAGCTGATCCCGGCGCCGCGCCGCAGGGCGGTACGGTGACGGGTCGGCAGACCCCTGGGCGCCGCGGCGCCCAGGCCCCTCCAGCGCACCGCCCGCCGGCCGGGACACGTCGACGATCGTGAAGGGCGCCGGAGCGGCCGGAAGACGGACCGGGACGGCACCGCGGTGAGGTGATGGACGGAGCGACGCTGCCACGCGACTTCTTCGACCGCCCCGTCGTGGAGGTCGCACGCGACCTGCTCGGACGCGTGCTGGCGCATCGGACGGACGAGGGCGAGGTCGCGGTACGGCTCAGCGAGGTGGAGGCGTACGCGGGCCCCCTCGACCCCGCGTCCCACGCCTACCGGGGGCGGACCCCTCGCACCGAGGTGATGTTCGGCCCGCCGGGGCACGCCTACGTGTACTTCACCTACGGCATGCACTTCTGCGTGAACCTGGTGTGCGGGCCGGACGGCACCGCCTCGGCGGTGCTGCTCCGCGCCGGGGAGATCGTCGCGGGAGAGGACCTGGCGCGACGCCGCCGGCCGCGCTCGACCGTGCGGGACCTGGCCCGCGGCCCGGCGAGGCTCTGCCAGGCCCTCGCCATCGTCCGCGAGCACAACGGCCTGGACGTCTGCTCGCCCGACGGGGAACTGCGGATCATGGCGGGGGAGGGGCCCGTCGACCCGTCCCTGATCCGGACGGGCCCGCGCACGGGCGTGAACGGCGGCAAGGAGACCCCGTGGCGGTTCTGGATCGACGGCGACCCCACCGTCTCCCCCTACCGCCCTCACGTTCCACGCCGCCGCGGCAGGTCCACCGGGGTGAGCGCGGATGCCTGACACCCGCGGGGGACCGCGCAGAGCGGCGTGCCGCCACGTGCGCCTCGACTCCGTGAGAGTCGACCGGCCGGTGCTCGCGGAGGCCGAGTGGCGCCCGAACGGGGTGCGGGCCCGCTTCACCTCCGGGCACGAGGTGTTCGTCCCCAGCAAATTCTTCCATTCCGGCCGCTGACTGGCGTTACCGTGATCGGCGGACCATGGGGCACCCTGGTTGGGACAGGCCGCCGGCCGTTCGGAGGGAGCGGCGCCCGGCTCCGCCGGGGGCGGCGACCGCGACACCGGCGGGCGAGAATCGCAACGGAAGACGAGGAAGACCGTGACCGACATCCTGGACGATCTGGTATGGCGCGACCTGATCGCGCAGTCCACCGATCTGGATGACCTGCGGACGCTGCTCGCCGCGGGACCGGTCACGCTGTATTGCGGTTTCGACCCGACGGCGCCGTCCCTGCACCTCGGCCACCTGATCCAGCTGCTGACCCTGCGCCGCTTCCAGGAGGCCGGGCACCGGCCGATCGCGCTCGTCGGCGGCGCCACCGGCCTCATCGGCGACCCCAGCGGCAAGAGCGCCGAGCGCGTCCTGAACGCCGAGGAGACCGTCGCCGGCTGGGTGGAGCGCATCCGCGACCAGGTGACGCGCTACCTGGACTTCGGCGACGGCCCGACCGGCGCCCTCCTGGTCAGCAACCTCGAGTGGACGGGCCCGATGAGCGCCATCGAGTTCCTCCGCGACATCGGCAAGCACTTCTCGGTGAACCGGATGCTGGCCCGCGAGACCGTCCGCAAGCGCCTGGACACCACGGGCATCAGCTACACCGAATTCAGCTACGTGCTGCTGCAGGCGATGGACTTCCTGGAGCTCTACCGGCGCTACGGCTGCCGCCTGCAGACGGGCGGCAGCGACCAGTGGGGCAACCTCACCGCCGGCGTCGACCTGATCCGCCGGGTCGAGGGCGGCACCGCGCACGCCCTGACCACGCCCCTGCTCACCAGGGCGGACGGCACCAAGTTCGGCAAGACCGCCGGCGGCGAGACCTACTGGCTCGACCCCGAGCTGACCACGCCGTACGCCTTCTACCAGTTCTGGATCAACACCGACGACCGCGACGTCGAGCGCTACCTGAAGGTGTTCAGCCTCCGCTCCCGCGAGGAGATCGAGGACCTGGTCAAGCAGGGCTCTGAACGGCCCGCCGCGCGCATCCCGCAGCGCGCGCTCGCCGAGGAGGTCACGACGCTGGTGCACGGCGCGGACGAATGCGCGCGCGTCGTCGCGGCGTCCCGCGCCCTGTTCGGCCAGGGCGAGCTGCGCGACCTGGACGAGCGGACCTTGCAGGCGGCCCTGGCCGAGGTGCCGCGCGCCGAGGTCCCGGCCGGCGACCTGCCGCCCGTGGCGGACCTGCTCGCCGCGTCCGGCCTGTGCAAGAGCAAGTCGGAGGCCCGCCGCACGATCGCCCAGGGCGGCGCGTACCTCAACAACGCCAAGGTCGACGCCGAGGACGCGGTCCCGTCGTCCGCCGACCTGCTGCACGGCCGCTTCCTCGTGCTGCGCCGCGGGAAGCGCAACATCGGCGGCATCGAGGTCGTCCGCTCCTGAACCAGGCGCGCGCCGCACGTCCGCCCGGACACCGACCCGTGTCCGGGCGGACACGGCCCCGCGCCTTCTGGCCGCACCCAAAAGATCACGTCGCCCGAAACACGCCTCCAGCAAGCGCAGAACCGCCGTCCCGGCGACCGCGGGACAACGAGTCCGCAGACGGACCAGCCGGGGCCGACGTGCCCAATGAATTGGGGAGACAGACCGAGCCCTGATCGACACCCCGCGACGGTGGTGCTCTCGAGCAGTCACCCGTGGGTTGCGGCGCCACTGCGCTGCGGTCTTGCGGGTGCTTCATCCAAGCCGCGGAATGACTCCCGGGCAGGCGGACCACGGGTGGTGCTCTGCGGCACGTCGGGCGCCGTCCTGATGGCTGCGGCCCGACCGCTGATGGAAGATCGGCGCCTCCGCAGCCGTAGGCGCCCTCTTCGCGTGGTGATCTCGGGACTCCGTGAGCCGCGCGTGGTGATCTTCCAGCTGCAGTCCGACGGCCTGGCCGCCTCGCTGCGCAAGCACATGGAGGTCCTCGACCGCGCCCACGACGCCGATGTGCGCTTCACCATGGACGGCGGCGCCGTGGCCCTCCCCGAAGAGCACGAGGCCGTGGTGTTCCAGCTGCACAACGCGCTGCGCCACGCGTCCGCCCGAACGATCGAGGTGCGGCTGCGCACGGAGGACGGCGCCGTCGTGCTGGAGCTCGCCGACGTGCGTGCCGAGGCGGTCGTGCACGTGGTCGGCCAGGCCCTGGCACGCAGCGTCGAGCAGCACCTGGCCTCGCGCGCTGAGACGCAGGGCGCGCTGCTGGACCTGCCGGACGACGGGCCGCATGAGCTGAGCGCGGATGGGCGGACGGGCGCGCGGTGTGGACGGTTCCGGTCAGCGTGTCGGCCGGTCGGTGACCGCCGACGGCGTCGGGTTCGCCCCGGGCGCCGCGCCCGCCAAGAACGGCGGCGGCGAGCCGCACGGTGGGCTTCCCGGTTCTGCTGAGACGGTTTGGGCCGCTTCGGCAGCGACGTGCCCGGCGGGAAGCCGTCGCTCGACGCGCTGAGGCTGATCCGGGCCGGACGAGGTCGACGGTGCGGCGCGACCGCCGCGAGGAGGAGCGCTCGGCCAAGGACCTGCTCGCCGAGCTGGTCGGAATGGACACCGAGGACCCGCAGTTCCTGCCCAAGCTGGACAAGCCGCGGATCGAGGTGCTGACGAACGCCCGCGCGGAGGAGCGCTACGAGTCCCGGCGGTGGACGGCGGGTGCAGGCTCGCCCTCGAGGTGCTCGCCGGGCGCCGCGTTCGAAGCGCAGCAGCACCCGCGTACGTGTGGACGCGGCACGCGGCCTCTCCACAGCCCAGCCGGTGCGCGGCCGGTCGGTCACGATCACCTCGGCGGGGGAGAGGGCCACGGCCGACTGGGTGGAGGGCCTGCGCGCGGCCTGGACACGCCCGTGGGGGCACCTTGGTCGCGGTCGCGCTGGTCGCGCTGACCCTGGACGCGGTCCAGGCGGCGGTCGCGGCGGCGGGCGACCCCAGGTACGTGGCCCGCGCCGACTCCACCGCGGCCGCCTTGGTCGCGCTGCTGTCAGCGGCTTGGGTAGGGCCGGGTCCCATCCCTACCCGCCTCAACAAGCCGGTCAGTCGCTTCAGCTGTGGTGTGCTGCTGGTCGGCGACATGCCGTGACCCCGCTACCACGGAATGCAAGATGCGGGCTGAGACGGGCCCGTCTTCCCGGATGCGATACGTCCAATGGGGGGTCCGTCGGTCGACGAGCCGAAGTTTGGTCTGCGCTCGGTGAGGTGGCAGTACAAGGGTTGTGGCGGGTCAGTGCGCCGCGGCCGACGGGCCATTGCCACCCGCGCCGGGGTTCGCCTTCCGGGCAGGCGGACTTCGGATTGGCGTTCTGAGGCGCGTCGGACGTTGTACCGGCGAATGCGGCGTCGGCCACTGGAGCCGGCGCGCTGACGACTGCCGATACTGCAGTTGACCTGTAGCGGGCAGTGACAGTCGAGTCCCAGATGACGGATTTGACGACGACGTCGCACTTGCCTAATG